>CAZAGP010000174.1:0-20284 GCA_964484575.1 uncultured Candidatus Bathyarchaeia archaeon
TCCAACCAGTCGTAGGCAAAGCGATTGGGGAACTGACTTCAAAGTACGTTTCCCGGCCTATACTTGTTGCAGTCAAAGTTACCGTTAGGTTTCCGATGATGGTCGATTTTTCTCCTGATGTTTGCGATGAGTAATTGTGGCCGTCAGGTGAGACTAAAGTCGCGTTGATCTCATCCTGAATGGAGTGCCAAATATCAATCTGAAGGTCGTTCGTTCGAGGTTTCACTTCGATGTTGAAGATAACTATTTTCTGATTGGTTAATTGTCCACGAATGTGAATCTGGTCCTGGGCTTGATTGCCTGCAGCAACTACAACGGGTGTTCCATCCCTAACGATCGCGTCGAGGGCCTGCTCCAAGATGTCAGTGCCGTCGTGGCCGCCAATATTTCCACCAAAGCTGAGGCTAATAACTGCCCTTCTTCCGAGCTGGTGTGCCTTCTTCAAAATGTAGTTAATACCATCAAGAATGTGTGCATCATCGAAAGTCCAACTACTTCCGTTACAGATTGGGTATCCGCTCTTTACGAATATGATACTTGCGCCAGGCGCGACGCCAAGGTAGTTTCCGGTCGCGCGTCCAGAGCTGGCTGCGATGCCTGCGATGTGTGTGCCATGGCCGAAGGTATCTTTCTCGGGGCATGATCCATCTTGTATGTCCGACGATGTGCATTCAAATCCGTAATCATAGCCTGCAGGTGATCTCCCGGGAGTGGTTTGGTCCCATACGTAAAGGATCTTTGTGCTTCCGTTTGGGAACGTGAAATCCGGATGGTTGATGTCTATTCCGGTGTCGACAAAGCCAATTATCACTCCGGATCCTGTTACGTTCCTCCCATAGGCGTCTTTCAAAAAATTCCACACGGCGGGTGCTCCAATATCAGGGACGCTCTTGTCAAGCATAACATGCAACAGGTGAGGGGGGGCTTCTCTTTTGATGAACGAGAACTGTTGGATTCTAAGCAGCGCAGAGGAGTCTGCCCGAATAACCGCAACTGGTCCTAATACTGCAGTGATTCTTCCAAGGCTGCTTAGTAGCTGAATTTCATCTTGAGTGAAGTCGTGATCTGATAGGAGGAGAACCGTCTGAAGGGTGTCCTTGAAATTTACTGATCTTAATGGCGCTGCGTTTGAGTAAACGGAGATGATTAGCGTGGCCAGGAAGAGTGCGGCCACGAGTCTTTCGATCACTTTTCTATTTGAAGTTCTTCCCGCGCCTTCCCGTTCTATCATAAATTCCTCTAACCTTCTTGCGATAGTATGAGAGAGGATGTCTTATTGTTCCGCACAGGTCGTCAGGGTTAACGCAAAGTCCATGCGTCTGCATGGTGCCACAGTTTGGAGGAGTATACTTCTGCCTCGACCCTCTCTTTCCTGCAATATGCTCCACTTGATAGCGGGCTATTCTCTCGTCGAAATCTGTGAACGCTTTGAACATTCCAAGAAGCTCCTCCTCGGACATGCCTATCCTGAGCAGGAAAGCGGCCATTGCGAAGCGTCCCATGTGAGAAATTTGTTTTGATGTTTGAAGCAGACTCAGCAAGTTCTTCATACATGGAGGGACTGCGTCAACTACTACGGCTCGCGGCATGTCTTCGGCGGATAGTGATTGTGCTCTTGCAATTATGTTTGATCTGAGTCTGGAAATATGCTTCTCAAGCTCGTTGGGGAGTTTTATGTTAGCGTCGGAGGTCCTTTCGAGGACCCTTGCTTGCACCTCTTCCTCAAGTAACCTCGCAAAATCCTCTCTGGGAAGGAACACGTAACCCTGCGATAGAACCCTGTTTACTAGTTTCCATTTCAGATCGTGAATTCTTGCAGAGTTTCTGATGTAATCGATGAAATGAACTGCGAGCTCGAAATGGGTTCCGCCGATGTCTCTTTCAGCAATGTGCGCGTCCCATTTGAAACTGCCGACGGCAATCTGGAGCAGCTTCTCGGGAGGCTCAATCCTCAGTAACTGGGACGCTCGTTTCGCTTCAGCTACCGCGTAACGTCGGCGTGTTCTATCATCGCCTATCGAACTTATGATCATCAATGCTGTCGGATAGGCGAGGATATCGAATTCTTCCTGTGTCAATTCAGGTGAGATTCTTCCGTAGAACACGGCTTGCTTAACGCGGTCCTGGGCGCGTTCGAGGATGGGTAGGAATTCAGGGGTTGACAGTTCAATGGGACTAATGTTACGTGACCTTACGTACTCTGACGCCTCTCTGGTGAACGGGTATTTGGCATAATCGAGTTTTGTTAACAATGTCTGCAAGCTAGCGAGTCACTTGCTGCCCGAGCTCGTGTTTACTCGGCTTCAATTCTTGGGGCAAGGTAGTATAGGAGTTTACCCTGCTGCGGCATTTCGTATTCAAGTTTAATTGGCATGTTGCTGGAGAATTCGAGCGTGACGACTTCAGCAGCCATGGATCCTGCTTTCGAGATCTCCGCAAGGTAGTTCAAATTGTATGTGGCTTTGCATACTTCTTTAACTTCCAGCTCAAGGAGGACGTCGCTTCCTTTTTCTAATTCGATCTTGGCGCCGCTGAGTTCAGTCACGGCTTCGGCGATGAATCGGTCTTGAGTTGTTTCAAAGCGCACGTTATCGCTGACTGTTTGAATTTGGTCGATTATGTCTTTGAAGCTTGAACTGACCATCTTCAGCTTCGTGTTGAATGCTATCTTAGGTGTGGGGACTTCTTCGTCGCCAGGGTCCAGGGTTGGAAGCGTGAACGTCGTCCTCCATTTGCCTTTGATTACCATACTCAATTTTCGCGTGCTTTCGTCATAGGCCATTTCGAGTGGTTCTTGTCCTGCGCCGCGCAGCTTCTTCACTATGTCGCCTACGTTCAGTCTAATCTTAGTCGGCTGAAGGCATGTGTATTCTTGAAAGGCGGACTTGTTACATTCAAAATCGACCATCGCCACATGGGAGGGGTCCATTGATCTTAATTTGATTCCCTCAGGAGCAGCGTTGAAGTCTGCTTCTTCAATGAGGGTTGAGATCGCGGCGAGTAAGTTCTTCCACTGTCTTGCGTCACTAATTGTGGCCTTAAACAAATCTTTCACCGATGCAGCTAACCGGCTACAAAGGATACGTTATATGTACTTTAATTGAGCGGTGTTCTACGAGTTCTCCCGCCACGTTGTTCCGCAACTAGTGCACCTGAAAAATTGCGTGGAGGATTCGTCTGCTCCCCGTGTTTGCACGAGCCAGTAAAAGGCCTCCCTGTGTCCGCATTTGGGACAGTCCACTTTCGTTTTAGGCAGCGTTCTAATCTTCTGTTCTTCTTTTCCGATAACTACAACGTTCTCTTTTTGCTGCTCCAGCTTCTGCACGTTACGGTCTGAGCGTTTAGTCTCGTAACCGCACTTTGGGCAGCTTAACACGACTGATTTCGATTTCTGTGTCGGTAGAAGAGCTAAACCACACTTTGGGCAAAACTGCACTTCTAATAACGACCGGCTAGCCCCTTCAATGTGAGTTCGATTTAAGTATTGCTTGATTTGGCTCTGTTGACTTATCGGTCGGACCTAGTATTACCGTTTTGTGGTAGCTAACGTCGGATATCTTATCTCAGTGTCTATTGGATACGCGACTTTCTTGGTAAGATGTGGATTTTTCAGCGCTAACCTTCGCACCGCAATCAGAACAAGTCCATACTCCAGTATACCTCATCCTTGTCATGCTATCCAGACAGTAGAGGACATGTTGAGAAGCTGGTATTTGTCGAGCAACATCAGGCAGAAGCTTCCGTTTGTGTTACTGATATTCCTCAAACAGCGGGGACAATTTAGTGGTCAACTTCGAACTTCACTGAGCCCCACGCCCCCTTCTTGACCGTTACTTGACGTGTCGATCAGAATCCCAACTCAGTTCACATGACATACGTCCTCTTCATACTTCAGTCGAAATAGGTCAACAGATCCTTGATTCTGGGTATTTACTGCAGTACGCAACTAACTCTGCCACTCTTACTGCTTCCGGAGTAGAATAGCCATCTGCGCAGGCAAGACTATACAGTTCTGCTGCTCGCTTCGGGTCGTAGTCGTTAATCCACAGGGGGATTCTGGTTCCTTCACGTTTGATTATCACAAGTTCCCTGCTTTGCAGCGTTTTCCTAGGTTTCTTGGCAATGGCGAAGACTGGGAATTTGACTAGTTGCGATAGTCTTCTATAGTCCTGAATTCCGCCTTCGAGCACGTCCTCTCTTGAGAAGATTGCCGCGTGAATCTGACTGTACTGTTTGCTTTTCCTAAGAACAGAGGTCAGTGTTGGGACTTCCTGTGATGATTCCGTAGGAAGATAGGTCATAATCGCGTCGAGCCACAGGCTTCCTCTGAAGATTGCTCCTACGATCGGCTTGAGGCGTTTCTTTCCTATAGTGCTTAAGCCCAGTATTCTTGTTTCTTTCTTAAGCAAGAAGAATCCGGACCCGTTAAGAGGAAATCAACCGTTCTACCGCGATTCTCAAAAGCTCACCCATGCCTTCGGTTAGGTCTTCTTTTTGGGTGATGATCTTAACGCTCTCATCTATCGTCAACAGTTCCTTTCGAAATGCTTCGCTCAAGAGCGCTTCTGAGGCGTTCGCGAAATTCTCGCGTGATTGTCTACCGCCCAAGTAACTTCTTAATCCGGCTATCTTGAACGCGGCGGAGAGAATTCGATCACTCACCTTGACTCCGCGCGGCTCGCCGCTGACTTGAGTTAGAGCCAGTGAGTAAACAAGGTTGACGTAGGCGTCCCCTAAACTTGCCAGCTTCCTATCTTGCATTATTGAGCTAATGGCAGAGGTATCCATTAAGCGGGGCCGACAGCTTGTTCAAATTTCTGGTTAAATTCCTTGTTCAGGTCTCTTATGTTAGCTAGTGCGGATAGCATCGTCTTCTCCGGAGAAACATCACGCTTTGTTCTCACGTACACTACGCTGGTTCTAATTAGGGGGTGGGGCTGATCGTAGCCAGCGATTTCCACATTCTTATCCTGCAGCAGAACGGTCTGGAGCAGGTTGCAGAAAGTGTGGTCCTCACCAACGATTTCAATTCTCAACTCATTCTTGCTCTTTTGTAGAACTTTAACTTCCATCTATGCCGCTCCCTGTGTTATCTTCCCGTAATCCTCAGCTAAGCGTCTCCTTTCAACGTTGCCACAGGACACACATTGAAGTTTTCTAGTTCCGAAATCCAACACTCCACCACATTTGGAACAAAACGCCTTTACTACGCCTAGTCCTCGACCCGCAGTTGTAAGCTGCGGTATCCTGTTCGTCATATCGATTACTCTCGCTCTGAGAATGTCTCCCGCTTTGCAAACATCCGACATACTTCTTTCGTATCGTGGACTCGATGATGAAATGTGCAACATTGCCGTGAACGGATTCTCTAGGGCCTTATCATCTATCTTCCAAATGTTCACCGTAGCCATCTTTTCCTGAGTGTGAATTACTGAAGCGATTACGGTGCTTCCCTCTTTAGGCAGCTGGGGTACCCTAGTCGATGGGATTACTGTAACTCTCTTGTTCTTGTTATCGATCTTAGCTGTTCCGGTAAAGTTAGCGTAAATGGTCCCTTCAACCTCGTACGTGCCCACTCCCGGGAGAAATTCCTCTACAACTCCCAGCCTGTCCCCTGGAAGAACAGGTTGAGTTACTTCACGTGGTGCCTTGCTCAATTTCCTCTCACCGGACGTGCGAACGAAATTGCTCGCGACGCGGTCGTTCGGTTACATTACATCCCCGTATATAAGGGCAGATCTCAACCGGATATGATCCTTAGAACGTCAACAACCACGGGGTAGCGTCGTTTGTTGTGGAAATCAAATTGATGAGGGATAAACATCTTTGCAGTCATCATGACTTCGCTTTGTGCGTCGGCGTCTCTCAACCATCTGGATATGAACGGCCGGGTTGTAGTTTTGTGGATGCTGTACACTACTTTGCCCAATCTCAACGCGGCAGTGAGGAATTTGATGTCGGCATGTTCTTGCCTCGTACCGAACGGGGGGTTCATTATTACGGTGTCGAAGTGGCCTCGTGCGACTTCAATATTACCTGCTACCCAGTCGATTCTCAAACCCATCAGCTTACTGCTTGAGAGGGCTTTACGAGTTGACTCAGAGTCTAAGTCAATACCGACGACTTGCTCTGCGCCAAGAATGGCTGCTCCGATTGCGAGTCTTCCAGTTCCTGTGCCCAGGTCAATGACGGTCTTGCCTCTAATGTCTCCGTAGCTATAGCAAGCGCGAAAGAGCAGATCTGCAGCTATCTCTGCCGGTGTCGTATACTGTTCCATGTTGACCTTCGGGTTTGGGTGCGCTGCGATTGTTTGTAGCATCATTTCGAGATCGCGTTTGCGAACCGATACGTTAACCGAATTCACGGTCGTTGAGACTCCATGGGTCGCTAATGCCAAGCCTCGAGTGTCATTCCCTTCGTGTACTCTTCCCAACTCTTCTTTCCAATAGCAATCATTACTTCTTCCGGGTTCAACATAGGTTTCCTATAGCGATCCTGATCATCGGTACTAATTCGTGGGCAAGATATCTCAACGTATGCTTCTAGGTCGGTGAATGATTCCAATGCTTCAGGGATCACTTCAGTCGCGCAAATCAGTTGCGGCTTGTAGCCGTTCTCTTTGAGAAGTTGTTTGAGACGTCGGGCCAGTGATATGTTCATTTGGCTGCTCTTTAGGCCAACAATGATACCGATTTTCTTTGCGGTTTTGAATTTGGTGATGCTCGCCCATCTCTTCATTAACAGTCGACGGCATTCTTCCGTCATGTCTTTGGCGATTCCTTGGAATGGATCTACCACTATCGTCCGTTTCCCTGTTGCTAATGGTACACCTAACGCGTGGAAGTCCCCACCGCTAAGAATAACGATGGCGTCCGTCTTGTCCGCTATGGTCCTTAAACTCCCATAATCGCAGCCTAACACTTGACCAGGATACTTCAACCACCCAGACGGTCTGCCGACCAGGACCTGCTTCCCATGTTCTTCAAGGATTTGCTTTGCTTGCTCAATTCTGTGTATGTGTTGGATGTTTGAAGCTAGACCAATAACTTTCTCCTGCGTTAACATTTCGAGAGCTTGAAGCATAGGTTGCTCCATGCGAGCGTCTGACCTCGCCTCAACGTACATAACTTTCTCGTCAGTAGACTCGCCCGGTATTTCCGCGTGCCCTATGTGAATCAAGAGATCTGTTCCAAGGAGTCGCGCAGGAGATAGTGACAAGTCGCAAGCACCATAACATGGGTCCCCTGATAGGAAGACCTCTGCGTCCGTCTGCTGTTCGATCAGCTGGGCTAACTCAAACCCAAGCGGCTTGAGTCCTTCAGGAAACTGAAGTAATACCCGTTTCAATCCGAGACGCTTTATCTCTTGAAGTATCTTCTCCTCTTCAATATCATACATGGCTAACGGGTCTTAGGGCTATTCGTAACGAATTAACCGTTCTCCACAGATTACTTGGTGATTAGGAGGATTAGGATCTATGGCGCTTGGGGGGCTACAGGCAGTTCCAACCTTTCTTGCGTAATCACACATGCGACCGAGAGTTTTGTTGATCCTACTTGAAGGGCTCTCTTCGCGTGATCGACAGCGTTCGAGTTAACATATATGTCCAGGATGGACTGGCCTCCCTTTATGCGCGCTGCGCGGCCGCTAGGTTTTCCAAAAGATCTTCTCATACCTTCCTGCAGTCTGTCCGCCCCTGCAGTCGCGATCATACGGTTCTCCCTAAGCACAATGTGCGGGTACACCCGTAGATGTATCTTGTAACCTGTCTCACCTAGCGAGTCGAAAAGTACCTTGTTAGCGGACACTCGAGCCGCCTCCAAAGCGTTATGTCTTATTTGGACGGGTGATTGTGCAACTAGTGAAAACCGGTACTCAAAATGACTCTTGGTATCTCCCATCATGAACTTGGATATTTTGGATTGGGGAGATCCGTGAATGAATTTGCCTCTAGTGTAAGCTTGACCCTTTGTGGTTCTGTAATTCCTGCCTCGCATTTCTATCTTCCTTCCGGGAGTTCACCGTGAATAGTCTGAGGGTTACTTAAGTTTACATTTACCTGTTATAACGTACTGAAGTCCATCAAACTTTTGGATTCTTCCCTAGTTGGTCATTCGAGCTTCGATGATGCCTTCCGGAAGACTCCGATGAGGAGTGAAGCTTCCCGTCTTGAAAGGAAAGAGCGTGAAGTTACGTTCCGAAAGGCGCGGATGGCAATTTTACGCTTATGCAGATGCGTGCCGGAAAGGTTGACTAATCGCCCGAACTGTTCAAGCAGCATCTGTCTAGCAGTACTCGTCGCAAGTGTCACGCCACTGCCATGCCGTTCCTGCAGGAAAATTTCATACAGTATGATCGAGGCAGCAGTGGAAATGTTCAGAACGTTATACGTCTTGCTCGCCGGAATCGTAACAAGTAGGTCGCAGTGTTCGATCTCTTGATTCGTGAGTCCTGAGCTCTCCCGCCCGAAAACCAGCGCAACGTTTCCCCTAGTTGTACTTAGGGCCAATGCTAGCTCTCTTGGTGTTGCAGCTGTACGAACCACGTTAGTGGGGCTCTTTGCAGTCACGGCGGTCGTACCCACAATGACATCAATCCCTCCTAGTGACCTGTCCAAGCTCTGCGTGATCTTCGCGGATGAAAGGACGTCATATCCGTGCATTGCCAGAGCTCTCGCCTGAGGATCTATTGGCGTCTTTGGGTTAACGATCCATAGGTCGTCTTGGTCGAAGTTTTTCATCGATCGAGCTACAGACCCTATGTTGCCCGCGCTCTCAGGCTCTAGGAGTATGATTCTTACCTTCATTCAGTTCACGCTGCCAGAATGATTGTTATTTCATTCGCTAACTCAATCAATTCATTCGGGTTCATCTGATAGACTCGTTTTTCAGGGATTATTAATTGTGATAGAACTGAACTGAAACTGGACGGGTACTTATTCTCGAGATATTTCCTTAAAACCGTGCTAAGCTTCCTGCGGCGCTGGGAAAAGAGCGACCGAACCAGGTCCTCGAACAGAGATGGGTCATTGATTTGTACAGTATCATTTCTTGGCCTTATCGTGATAATTGCTGAGTCCACTTTAGGCGAAGGATAGAATACTGATCTTGGGGCTTTCATAATGATTTCCGCGTTAGCATATGTTTGTAAGGCTACAGTTAATCTCCCATATTCACGTGACCCGCTAATTGCAGTTAATCTCTTGACGAATTCGTCCTGAAACAGCAGCACGGCTGATTTGAAATGGCTCTTGGTGATGAAGAGTACTAGTTTTGAAGAAATATTGTAGGGTGGGCTTGACACTAGTTTCGTGAATCCTGAAGTCTCAACGGTCAACGCGTCCCCGTGAATCACCGTTAAATTGCGGACTCGCCTGAAGTGGTCCTTAAGATACTTTGCGAGTGTACGGTCCTTCTCCACAGCTACGACTTGACCTGCTTGCCTAACTAGCTCTTCCGTTAGGAAGCCTAGTCCTGGGCCTACCTCTAAGATTCTATCCTCACTCTTAGGCTCCGCGGCAGTGATCATTGCGTCGCGAATTCGTTTGTCAATAAGGAAGTGCTGTCCGAACCGTTTCAATGGTGGGATGCCGAGTCTGTTTAGTTCTCGTTTTACCCACGACATTCTCTTTCACCTTGGAACGTTCGCGGAGAAGAATGATTCCATGTTCGTCTGGCCGGAGGATTTAGACAGCCCGGTCACCTTCACGCCGACTCTGCGTAGGACTGCTTCTGGCGTAGATTCGATGAATTCCTTCAATAGTTGCTGGGCGCATTCATCGATGGTTCTCAAATCGTCAGCGGAGGCCTCCAAAGTTCTGCTCCTCGTGTGAATGCCTAGGTTGTTGAGGATTGCTATTACGGAGACGGATTTGCATTTCATCCCCTCACCCTGAACCTTCTCCATCAAGGAACGGGTGAGCTCACTCAAGGCTGGCCGGATGACACTGTAATCACGCGTGTTCCCCTTCAGTGTTCCGATCCTGCTCATCTGAGTTGGAAGTTCCCTAGCTTGAACTGGTTCGTAATCTTCCCCTCGCGCGGCCAAAAAGAGGTAAGTTCCTAATTTTCTACCAAACATCTCTTGCAGACAAATCGGGGTCAATTGAGAGAGGTCGTTGACTGTCTTAACATCAGACGCGTGCAACTTCTCCTCAACCCTCTTCCCGACGCCTGGGATATTTCTAATCTCTTGGCCGTTGAGGAATGTCCGAACTTGCCCAGGTTCGATGACGGTAAGACCGTCAGGTTTCACGTGATCAGATGCAAGCTTGGCGAGAAGTTTGTTTGGTGCTACACCCAAAGAGCATGTGATATGTTCCTGACGTAGAATGATCTCTTTGATTGTGCTGCCAATCCTCTTGGCCATGTCGTATTCTCCTTTAGTTCGTTCAGATACATCTAGGTAGGCTTCATCTATTCCCGCTTGTTCGAAGATGTCGCAATTATCTCGGAGAACACTCATGATTCTTCCAGAGACTAACTCGTAAAGCGGGCGATTCATGGGCAGGAAGATTGCGTCGACTGTTGCGAGGAGTTTTTTCGCAGTCGCAATTACTGTTCCCGCTTTCACGCCGTATTTTCTTGCTTCATAGTTGCTTGTGCTAACCACGCCGCTCTCTGATGTCCTGCCGGAATAGACGCATACGACGACTGGTCTTCCGCGTATAGATGGATTCGCGTTCTCTTCGCATTGAGCATAGAAGTAGTCGAGATCCACGTGGATAATCAGTCGTTGTGCCAATCTTCCTTAGCCTACCGAGTAGGCTCTCATATTGATCTGGAGAAGATACGGTACTTCTCCCCACCACCAAGCTCGTCGAGAATCCTCTTAGCGATCACCTTGACTGGGTCTCCAATGCTTGTTCTGGACTCGATGTCTTTGAAACTGCTGAAAGGTTTCTTCTCACGGGCATTAATGATCTGCCACATTGATTTCTTTCCTATTCCGGGAAGTAGCTCTAGGGCGTGCATCCGAGGTGTAATCGCTTGAGAGTTGTTGAAGAATGTTACAAAACGTGCCTCTTGGTTGACAATGAGTTTCTCTAGAACCGGCTGTAGCTCCGCTTTCGCGTTCGCCGTCAGATCAGAATATCCAATGCGACCAATAATGCGGTTGATCTTCTCACGTCTCTCCTTACCTATGTATACTCGTTCGTGCAGACTAGCTTGAGTGGCTGCGCGGACTTCGGCTTCGAGCAGCGTAAAGTAGCCTTCACCGATCACTTGAACCGTAGGGACTGCTAAATGTCTTGGTTTATCTGCGGACGTCCTTCCGTGTGGCAGGTAGTCGAGGACATAGGCATATTCTTCGTACAGGCGAGGAGGAATGAATCCAGCGCTTTGTCTATACCCGGGTCCTGCTTCAGCCGAATTTTCTCTATCTTGACTCATTAGTTCATCTCCAAGAAGTTATGTGGAGGCTCACACTCTTAGTTGAGATAATTCCGTTCATGCGTCTTCTTGTTGTTGCGCATGGAATATTGCAAGGGAAAGAGCGTCCTCTATGATGATTTGCTGTGCGGAGAAAAAAGTCTTCCTATCTTCGCCTTATTCTTCTCTGTAGGCGTTAACGAGTTTCAGGAGGTCCTCGAGTTGTGCAGCGCTTATAATTCGCCCCTTAACGGTGAGAATTGTCCTAAGCTCTTCAGTATACCGCGGCATCGCGTTAGCTATCTGAATCGATTCCTTTCGATCCAGTTGATGTTTCTCGGTGAGTTCGCGCACTAGTTTCTCAGCTTTTGCTGGAGGGATCTTAGAGAACTTGGATGCGTAATCTAGCGTTCTTCTCTGGAATTCTCCAAGCTCATCTTCCTTAACTTTCTCAAGCGTCCTTTTCGCTTCTGCAGTAGTCGTTGGTTTCGAGTCTATAATCTTCCTTGGCAAGATTGATCAACTCATCGGGCTGGAGTAAGATGTTCGGGTCTGGCTATGATCTGTTTGGTCTGCTTACCCATCTCAACGTTAACGACGTACGATTTTCCACGTTTCTCTCCGATAATTCCACTCTTCCCATGATATCGCCTGTGTGGCATACCCTTGTGTACTGATGCTTCTAGAAGTATTGTGACCTTGTCGCCGACTTTGTAAACTCTCAGAATCCTGCTCAGTCCAATCTTCCCACGTTCACGAGGGTGCTTGCGCAGTACGGACCTGGTCTTCGAACGGTACCCCTTCGATCTTCTCATGGAGGATGACCCGAATTTTGCTAGCAGTCTAAGGGCGGGCTAATTAACTTTCTTAGGCTCGTAGTTAGGTGCGGTCTCTTTCGTCATGTCCTGATGGGAAACGGTAGTTTTCCGCCCCTGCCTAGGGCGGCGCCTCTTCTTTTCATCGTCTTCATCATTTTCTTTACCATGAAGTATTGATTGATCATTTCCTTAACTTCCTTTTCAGAGGTCCCGCTACCTCTCGCGATTCTCCTTGCTCTGGATGAATCAATCAGCTTCGGCTCCTCAATCTCCTTCCTCGTCATGGACTGGATTATCACACGCCATGCGTCCAACTTATGTTCGGCTGTTTCCATAGCGTCCTCCGGGACGTTTATCCCTCCTGGAACCATGCCCATCAGCTTCTTGAGGGGACCCATCTTACGGACTGCTACCATTTGGTCGTACATGTCTTTGAGTGTGAATTTCCCTTCAAGGAAGGCTCGTGCCTGTTTCTGAGGAACAACAATTTCTGCTTCTCTCACTTTTTCAACTAGCGCCTTGAGGTCTCCCAGTCCTAGAAGTCTTCCGACGTAGCTTGAGGGTATGAATTGCTCTAGGTCGTCAATCTTCTCTCCTGTTCCAATGAATTTTATTTTTGCATGCGTGGCCGCCACAGCTGAGAGCGCTCCGCCTCCTTTCGCGGTGCCGTCGAGTTTAGTTACGAGGATTGAGCCCAATGTTGTCGTTTCATTGAAGGCTGTCGCTTGAGACATTGCTGCTTGACCAATCGACGCGTCAATGGCTAAGATGATTTCGTTTGGTTGAACAAGCTTCGCCAACTCCTTCATCTCGGCCATAAGTGACCCTTCATCCTTGTGCCTGCCGGCCGTGTCCACGATAATCAGATCCTGCTTCTGTCCGGCGCACTGTTGCATGCCTTTCTTGACGATTGACATAACATTTGACGAGCCGGGTTCACCGTAAACTGGAACGTTGACTCGGTCAGCGAGTTGTCGGAGCTGGTCGAATGCACCGGGTCTGTAGATGTCAGCGCAGATGATTGCTGGTCGCATGCCTCTCTTCTGATAGAACCTGGCGAGCTTGACAGAGGCGGTTGTCTTTCCTGTTCCCTGTATTCCAACCAGCATCATCACATGCGTCTTTCCCGGTTCTATTGTGAGCTTAGCCGGCTCCTCGCCGAGGAACCGCGTTAGTTCTTCGTATAGAACTTTAATCACATGCTCCCTTCTGGATATGCCCGGAGGTAACTTCTCCTCCAGAGACCTCTTTTCCACGGCTTGGGATATTTGGAGGACAAGATTGACGTTAACGTCGGACTGGAGCAGTGCCCTCTGGAGATCTCGGACAAGTTCTTTGACAGCCTTCTCGTCCACGACTGCGAGCCGGAGTAGTTTCTTCATCGCTTGACTGAGTGATTGCCCTAGACTTTCAATGCTGCTCACTTCTCGTGGGCCTCCAATAGTCTGCCTCCACTTGTCGCGACGAACCTTTTAATTAGTTGGTCATCCAGCTCTCAGATCAAACGCGGGTAGATGGTTATGTCAACGAGGCTGTCAGGGAATGACGGCTTCCAAATTTTGGAAAACGCCCAGGTTCCCTCGGGTTTGATATTGATCAATGGTCTTCCTGACGTCGGATTGGTTGGATTATTAGCCGCTTCTCATATCGTTAGCAGCTTGAAGCTTGAGGAAGTGGGAGCAATCGCTTCGGACCTGCTTCCGCCTATGATCGTGTTGCATGGTGGGGTCCCTAAGCTTCCTGTACGAATTTTCGCTGGAAGTTCAATAGCTGTACTTCTCTCAGAGACCGCAATTCCCAGTGCCCTCCTTCGAACGTTAGCGGACGAACTTGTAGCTTGGTCTAAGAAGAAGAATATGCAACTCATGCTATCGCTTGGCGGCATGGCAGTGGCGAATCGTCAGGACATAGATGTTCCTAAAGTCTTCGCCGCCTTATCCCAGAAGGATCTCGAGGGCCGACTGCATGGTGCAGCTGAGGTCATGGAGGAAGGTTACATTGTTGGAGCGTACGGGCTATTACTCCGCAAATGTGCGGAGGAATCGATCCCTGCAATAACCCTCCTGACTCAATCGTACTATAACTATCCGGACCCTCAAGCCGCTGCTTCATCCTTGACTGCGGTAAACAAGATTCTGAACTTGAAGATTGATGTTGAAGAGTTGTTAAAGAAAGGTGAAGAAATCCGGCTCCGAAGTAAGGATATGATGCACCGCACGCACGAGGAGATGCAGCGAATGAATAAGCCTCACGAGTACGATCTTCCTCCTCTCTACGGGTGATATGATATGAGTTCAGAAAGTAAGCAGACAGGTCCCCCTACAATACATACGTCTGGATGGAATGTTGCAGGTGCGTCCATCGAACCGCTCTATAATGCGTACGTGACCGCCAAAGACGTGATCCTAACGATTGATCTTCCATTCGTCGCAGCCAAAAGCATAAAGGTCCGGTACTTGACCGCTGACGCGATTGAGGTTTATGCTGAGACCTCCAAGAAGATATCATTCAAGGATCTCGGCGTGAAGCATAGGCACGGTGAGTTCACTTGCTATCATGCAAGAATCAAGGTTCCGGCTCCAGTCAAGAGGAAGATTACATCAAAGTTGAAGCGAGGCGTCCTTGAGGTTCACGTTGAACGATTAGCGTAGAAACTTCATTTTCGCGCGTTCTCAAGTGCACCTAGAGCAATAATGGGAAACAGGACGATGGCGTCACCGATCAAGGTGACGAGATTGTTACGTTTCTTAACCTTGCCCCAGCTGATTGCCTCCTCAAGCGGTGCTCCGCTTGCCCCACCCCCCTCGGGGCGATCAAGGGTTATCTGAATCGCGGCGTCAACCCCTCCCCTGTAAGAGTTTGCTATTAGCACGTGATGCTTGGGCATTCCACCGCCGAGGATTATTGCGCCAACCCGTTTAGCTTCGTAACTCAAATTCACAAGCTTAGAGAAGTCCTTGAAGGGGTTGATAAAGAGCGGATTCAACTGGCTATATGTCCATAAATCTAGACCCAGCATGGAGTCAAAGATGCCTGGGCAGAAGATGGGCATCTGCTTTCTGGAGGCAACTGACAGCAAGGATCTCTTATCATTTAGTTGACTGCCGAAATGCCATAGGAGCTCGAAAGTTCCAATGTTCCGACGCTTCTCCAATGGAAGCCGATCAAGCATTCGTCTTGTGGATCTCTCCAAATGCTCGATTGCGCTCTGTTTCACGAGAAGGTCATAGATTCTCGACAGGCCCTTTCTTCTGAGCGTCTCATCATTGTCAGTTTCAGACCCGACGATGTGCCTATGCCCTAACCCTTCAAGCATATCATGCGTAACGTTCGCACCAGTAGTAACGACGGCATTAATCAAATCCTTCTCCACAAGGTCGACGAGAACGCTTCGCAACCCACCCGGAATGATTGGTCCAGCGAGCGAAACCATTTTGCAGTAATGCTCGTCACCGAACATTTCGCCAAGAATCTTAACCGCCCTGCCAAATCTGCCAGGGCCAAGAACCTTCACAGCTTCCATTTGCTTAGCTAAGTCTGAAACCGTCATGCCGCGTTGGATTTTGATCGGGGAAACGAAGGGCAAACTGCGCCGCCTTCAATTGGGCTAATTTTCCTACTAGCCCTTAGTGCGCATAATCTTGTTTTGGCCGAGCATCTGCCAGTACTCTACCTCAACACCAGGAGCCAGTTTGGATTTTATCTCCTCCTCCTCTGGCATCGGTGTCTCGAAAGTTTCGTAGGACTGCATATCCATTATTTGGACATTCGACCCAACAAACGCCAATATCTGTCCTGTCTTCTTCTCGATCATGGGTACGTCTATGCGAGCGTCCACCGGGCTGATGACGCTCTTCTTGGACCCTGTCGTCACGCTAATTGCCACTATTCGGGCTTTCGCGGCACCATGCTTGCCTGGTTTGGATTTCTCGTACTCCACAATCCTACATGGTTCCCCATCAACTACGATGTACTGCCCAATCTTAACGGAACCAACATCAACCGGTTTGCTCAGATTCCTCGCCTGATAGCCGTGCTTCGGCACGGTAACGTCTCTGTTTCGTCTAAAAAGGTTGTCCGCGGTTAACAATCTCGTATCGTAGCTGCCAGTGGATTACTTAATTATCCTATGTAACAGTCAATTTCCCCTTGGAGAATCTGCGATGGTCTGCAAAGTCGGTCTTGTATCCAGGCTTGACGATCAACGGGCACTCGATGTTGCTAAATCACTAGCCAAGCAAATGAGAAGAAGAGGAATCTCCGTCGCAGTAGAACTCGAACTAGCAGAAAAGGGCCGCCTTGGGGGGGGTATAGACCTATCGGAGTTGAGGTCGGATCTGATAGTGACAGTTGGGGGCGATGGCACGGTCCTGAAGACTTGTATGACAATTCCGAAACCTGAAACGCCAATCTTAGCGGTTAACATGGGGCGTCGAGGTTACTTGACGGAGGTTGAACCATCGAAAGCGTTCTCTGCAGTGCAACGTTTCATCAAAGGGAAGTGCACGTTGGAAAGGCGAACAAAACTCGCAGTACTTCTAGATGGTCACCACGTGGTTGATGCGCTTAACGAATTGGTTGTCTCTTCAGGCAGTCCATCCAAGATGCTTGATATTCAGCTCGCCGTCGATTCAACTCCTCTCCTCTCATTCAGAGGTGACGGTCTAATTGCTTCAACGCCCACCGGATCGACCGCGTACTCGCTATCGGCTGGGGGACCCATAGTCGACTCGGACGTTGAAGCGTATGTTGTCACATTCATCTGTCCGCTAGGTTTCGTGCGCCCCACGGTCCTCTCAATGAATCGTCCCCTCACGGTCCGGTTAACGAACCAAAAGTTGAAGGCGCCAGTAGTCGTGGATGGGCGATTTCAGCGCGAGCTAACGCAGGAAACTAAATTAGAGATCACAAAGTCAGAGCATTATACAATGTTCGTGCGGATGAGTTCAACGCCATCGCTCGGTAGCCTCGTTAGGCTGCAAGGAATGGAGCACGCTGCATAGTGAAAGTGCTTGTTCTAGATACTTCCGCTTTCATAATGGGGCTGGACCCATTAGGGTTGGATGATGAAACTTACTCCGTCCCGGACGTTGCTGAGGAGCTCCGAACTCAAACAGGCCCCTCATACCGTCTGACACTGTCATCCTCGTCAGGAAAGATGAAGATACAGCCACCAACTGAGGATTCGCTGCGTGAAGTACTTGAGCACGCCAAGCAGCTAGGAGATCGACTTATACTCTCCAAGGCTGACTCCAGCATTCTAGCGCTCGCAGTTGATCTGAAGAAGAGCGGAAAGTTACCAATAATCGTCAGTGACGACTATGCTGTTCAGAATGTGGCTGAGGGAATGGGCATCGGATACCAGTCTCTCTCCTCACTGGGAATTCGACAAAAGTACAAATGGACGTATTACTGTCCCGCTTGCTTCAAGCGATATGTAACTGGCGAGCTTCAACATTGTCAGGTCTGCGGCACCGCGCTAAAGAGGAAGCCGTTTCAGAAAGAAGGCGCTAGGATGCGTGCGCGCGTCTAGGTGACTCTGTCTTCCCAAACTTGCTCGTCCGCGCGTAATGGAAGAGGTACAGTTGAACGTACCCAGCCCACTCTCCATAACGATCACGCAGGAAGGCTGCAGTTGCAGGTCTCGAACTTCGCCCGTTGAGGTAAAGCCTATTCACGATTCTGTGAATCCAAACGTCAACGGGCGCTGCCCTAGATTGGCCGGCACCGTAAAGTAGGAAGCAATCTGCAACCTTCGGGCCGACACCGTAAAGTTGAAGCAGACTTTCTAGGGCGTCTTCATAGCTACCCGCCACAAGAGCCTCCAGGTCAAGGGTCCTGTCTTGAATCATGCGTGAAACCGTGATCACCGATCTCGCTCGATAACCCATCGAGGTCGTCCTCTGCAATTCTCCCACCGTCAACTTTGCTACGTCTCCTGGCGTAGGAAACAGGTTCCAGGATGATCCATCAGGAAACCGGACCTTCTTCCCGTAACGCTTCATGAGAAGTCGCGCGGTTTCATTCCACCTTATCGCTGAATTGTTCTGCGATAAGATCGAGCAGATTAGACTCTCATACAGGCTTGTCCCTCGCATTAGACGGAGTCCTCTCAGCGGCCCGAAAGTCAGTGAGAGCCGTTTATCGGAGGAGAATTCTTCATAGAACCTGAGCAATTCATCCTCGAGTCCGAACACTCGCCCTAATCGTCGCCTTAACTCCGCTTGAGAGATGGCCGTCGGCGAGGATGTTACGTATCGTACAGTTATCTTGAAGTGATCGGCTGATCCAGTCTGCTCCACTAAGCATTTCACGTACGTGCTATCAAATTCTTCAACGTCGACGAAGCCTCTCCCGTTCCTAACCCACTCTGGCTCAGAAGTTTGTGCGCTTAGAATCGTATCTTTAAGATTTAGAGGACCATTCACTTTGTCTTCTGTAATGTTGAATCTTCTTATGCTTAGATTACTTGAATCAGCACGCAATCGTTACCGCTCACGCCAGATTGCTTCAGCTTTCTCCTCGACTTGATTCCAAACTTGCCGCTCTTTCTCGTCCGGCTGAGCGGAGATCAGCAGCGCCCTATGGGGGTCCTTCAACGGCACAATGAAATACTCTTTCAGTTCACCGTCGTCTGATCGAAGAGTCAGTTTCTTCTTCGCATCAGCCAGCTTCAACGTTTTCGGATCAAGGTATTTGCAGATGACAAAACTACCGCGTGAGTCAAGAGCTCGAACCTCCAACCGACCCTTCTTACTTGTAGTTAATACTGTCTCAGGAAACTCCATGAAGCATTCAACCTGTTCCTTACGAGCTAGAGTACACTCCGATTCATAATTCTAGTCTCGAACAAACTTTGCGATAAAGTATCCAATTTCGTGCTTACCAGGATGGAACCGTTGACAGAGCGAGCCCATCGGAAAGCAATCCAAACCAGGGCCGCCAACGCGAGGGGACTGATCAACCAAAGTCAACCCACACTCCTCCACCGCGAACTCGGCCACTCCTTCACATTCCTCTCTGGTAAAAGTGCAAACACTGTAGACTACTACACCGCCTCTTGTCACGATCTGAGAGGCTGCCTTAACAAACTGTTTCTGATACGCTTTGAGATGGTCGATTCTCTCCCTCGACGAATAATCGAACACCTTAGGGCGCAACCCTAAAGCGCTGCACGGCGGATCAATCAGGACCCTGTCAGGTTTCAGGTCGGGAAAGTCTTCAGGTAAGTATCGAGAATCATGAACGCCTAGGACAACATTCCTGCAGCCTAATTTTGTTAAGGTCTCCCTGGTTTGATCCAGTTTACGAGAGTTTCTATCGTAACCAAGAATCCGCCCGTCATTCCGCATCAGTTGACTCATATGCGACAGTTTACCTCCAGGTGCGCAATTCATGTCCACGATGGTCTCTCCGGGTTTCGGGTCCAAAACTCGCACGGTGACCATGGCAGCCATCGACTGAGGATACAGGAAGCCCTTCGAGAATTCCTCAAGCTCACGAACTTGAGGACTTTGAAATCTCCTTCTCGTGACGGAAACTGCCAAACCCTTCTTAAAGGTCAACACCTCCGTGGCGTTCATCTTAGCCTCTCCAACGCACACGATTTCGCCAATCTCTGAAACGATTGTAACCTCATCTCCCAAACGCATCGATTCACAGTTCAGAATTCCAGGGGCGTAAACATTGGCCCCCTGAAGCACTGACTCGGCAGTCCTCTTGTCAACGATTATCTTCGAACTGGTCGGTTCAATCTTGAGCGGACCTTTAATTTCGATCCCGACAGCTTCAGGAAGGGCTTCTTGCCGAGTGATTTCAAGCCCTTTCTTGGTGAGCTTCGAAACTAATTCATCAGGAACCACCTTCAAAGTGTTGCATCGCACGTAATACGTGTGGACAGGTTCCGCCATCGATTGGAGGATTGCTTGGGCTTCACCACCGAAGACCTCCCCGACTTCTCTAATGACGTCCTTGGAGAATCTCACAGGAGGAGGTTGAATTTCCATGGCTACTCCCTAAATCTCAAACGTCTCAATCTTTCTTGACGAAGTTTCAAATGTGGCAATGGTCGCTCTGCCGCTGAGGTATCCGCAC
>CAZAGP010000175.1:0-3542 GCA_964484575.1 uncultured Candidatus Bathyarchaeia archaeon
TCAGCAGAGGAAGGAAAGAAAGGAAAGTATATCATCGTTGTGACTCACGGGGGTAATAATCCGAATCGTGCTATTTTGGGTCTTCTTTTGGCTGACGCAGCTCAGAAAAAGGGGCTTGGTGATGTTTATGTTTGGATAACCCTGGAAGGCGCTGACCTATGTAAGAAAGGCAATCTTGAAAAAATCTCCTCTCCAGTCTATCAAAAATTCGGTAATGCCCTCGAGATCGCAGAACGGGTGCGTAAGAACGGGGGGAAATTTGGCCTCTGCCCTCCATGCGCAGACTATTTTGGTGTCAAAGGTGATGAGAAATACGACTGGGTTGAGCTACAGGGAGGTGACTGGCTCATGAAAAATATCCAGGATGCCTGGGTTATCTGGATGTGAAGAAGTGATATCTTTCGGGCTCTTTATTCAGAGAGGGAAAGGACAGGATAATCACGGGAAATGAAGGACACGGTATTTTAAATGAATCACGAGAACTCCCTGTTGCTCTTGGCACAGGGCTGAATCATTCCGATGATTTTGTATCGAGAATTTGAAAGAAATTCTTTACAGGTTTAAATGAATTTCACTACTATTTCGGAATTCATCTGTAGAAAGCATTTTTCATGAGGGAACAACCTGCCATATGCGGATTGTGCCCCAACGGGTGCTGGGTGCGGGCTCATGTCGCCGAGGGGGAACTGGTGGCGGTCACAGCCGACCACGACGTACGCTTCGGCAATCTC
This sequence comes from uncultured Candidatus Bathyarchaeia archaeon, assembly GCA_964484575.1. Lineage (GTDB taxonomy): Archaea > Thermoproteota > Bathyarchaeia > 40CM-2-53-6 > 40CM-2-53-6 > FEN-987. Next base: position 732 of record CAZAGP010000175.1, read on the forward strand.
TGTGAACGGGGAAGGCTGGCACCGCAGATCGTTTATTCCCCTGACCGCATAAAAACTCCTTTGATTCGTTCCGGCCCCAAGGGCAAACTCCTGTTCAAGGAAGCAACATGGGACGAAGCCCTTAAGAGAATTTCTGAGGCTTTCATGGATATCCGGAACAGGCACGGCGCACGCGCCATAGGTAGCTATATGGGAGCGGGAACCCTCGAGGACGGACTGACTGCTTTTTTCAAGAAAATACTTGAACCCTTTGGTTCCCCAAACGACATGGATTGTGGGTCCGTCTGCTACGTCTCATCACGGGTGCTCGCTCCGCTCACAACACTCGGCATAGAAGCTGATGCCATTACACCTGATTTTGAGAGAGCCGACACGATCATTCTCTGGGGTACAAACCCTATGAAGGACGGAACACCGGACAAGATGAAGCGAATACGTGAGGCTCGTAGGAACGGTGCGGCTCTAATAGTTGTCGACCCCCGCAGAAATGGTCTGGCCAAAGAAGCAGACCTCTGGATCCCTGTGCTGCCTGGCACAGATGGCGCTCTTGCGCATGCTGTCATTAATAATATTATTCAGAAGCGATTGTTTGACCAGAGCTTTGTAGAACACTGGACGCATGGCTTTTCTGAACTGGCAGCTTATTCTGCAGCATTCACTACAGAAAAAGCAGGGGATATTTGTGGAATCGACCCAGAATTGATCGTGCGTCTTGCCAAGACCTTTTCCCGAAATTCGCGAGTCGCCATGGATTTTTACAGCGGTCTCGAATACGCGCCAAGCGGTGTGCAAAACACCCGGACATTATATTCACTCGCTGCACTAAGTGGAAATCTTGATGCGGACGGCGGGCTTTATATTCACTCTTATCCCCACCTGCACTATCGCGAGCATGTGTTCGACGAGGATGCTCAGCCCTTGGGAGCGAAGGAATACCCTCTCTTTTATGCCCTTGCAGGAAGGGCTCATATTGCCGGACTGCCAGCTGCAGTCCTGCGTGACGATCCCTATCCGGTTCGGGGGCTTCTACTCGTTGGGGGCTCACCGTATCTTTCTTACCCAGATCCTGAAATCTGGAAGCGGGTATATCAACACCTTAATTTCATGTCTGTCATTGACCGGTTCTTACCTGAAGAAGCGGCCTGGGCAGACGTCATCCTTCCTGCCACCACTTACTATGAGATTGATTCTTATCACCTTTACCGGGATCATGTTAGAATACGGCACAGGGTAATAGATCCAGTGGGAGAGGCCAGAAATGATTCAATGATCCTTGCAGCTATAGCAAATCGTCTCGGGTATGGCAGTGCATTCCCCCAGACAGAAAAGGAGATCAGGGACCTCACTTTCAAAAGTGATCAAGGGATTCTAAACGATTTCGAATCACCTATAGGTGTAGCAAGATTGCCATTTCCCAAACGACGGGTTCTCAAATACGAGACGGGGCATCTTCGAAGCGACGGAAGGTCGGGCTTTCCAACCCCGTCAGGACGGTTTGAGTTCAAATCTAAAACCCTCGAACGATACGGTTATAACCCCTTGCCAGTTTACACTGATCCGCGCATTCATCACATGAACAAAAGACTTTCACTTATGCTCACCACCGGAGCACGTACGACGGCGAAGTTCAATTCTCAATACCTGAAGAGTCATGAAGTTGGAGTGCATAGCCGGCCTACTCTGGAAATAAACCCTCACGATGCACAATCTCGGGGTATAAGGAACAGAGATTGCGTATCCCTTTTTACATGCAGTGGTGAAATTCTGCTGGAAGCGCATGTGACGGAACTTATCCGACGGGGAACTGTCCATGCGCCGTTTGGCGGTGGGGGTCGGGGTCAGCACGCCTCATGGAGGCACGCCCACACAAACTCAGTTATCCCTCCCAAGATCAGGGACCCCATATCTGGATATCCTGTGGTAAAAGCCGTAGCGTGTGAAGTGGAGCGCGTTGATGAGATAAACAGAGGAGATATCCATTCCCCGCGAGTACTGAAAGCTAAACTTTCAACATCGGACTGATATTGTGAGGTTTGTCTTCAGTCCTGTTGGAGCGAATAATTGATCATGCAGCATTTGAGACGATACGATGATATGATATTATCAACGGGTATTGTCATCTTAATAAGCATATTTTTATTTTTGCTCAGTATACAAACTGCATTAACCGAAGGAATTGATTCCCTGCCCACAAAACAGAATCCCCTCGTCCTCGACTCAAAAAACCGGCGCATCCTGATTTACACGGAAGTAAATGAGCGAGGTGATAAGAAAACGTCAACCCATTTTGGTGTAGTTTTTAAAGGCGGCAAACTGGCTGAAAAAGCGCTTCTCAACTCTTATGTGAATCCTCTGGATTTTCACGATGCACTCCTCAAAATAGGCGCCAACCCGGGCAACAATCTGCATGAGGATAGCAGAGGTAAATATGTTGAGGGGGACTCTCTTGATGTAACGGCGACCTGGCCTGGCTTGCAGAAGGAAATCCCTCTCAAAGATTTTCTCGTAGATTCAGGCGGCAAAGGGTTTGATATAAAGTTCGGAGGCAATAGGATTACATCAGTCGCTGAAGATTCAGGATGTATAACCTGCCTTGAAAGCTGTTGGATCGGAATCACGAGTAACGCAGCCTATCCAGTGGCCAGCACTTTAGGGCGATTTTTCAACCCGAACTCACAGTTTTCGATCAACGGAAAAGTCTTTCCGTTGGCTGGAGGGCATCCAGTGATTCTGATCTACAGTATAAAAACAGGTAAATAGCTCTCTTGTATTGATTTCCCCTGCCATTTACCCTATGTAGTCTAAGGGTTT
>CAZAGP010000176.1:0-3295 GCA_964484575.1 uncultured Candidatus Bathyarchaeia archaeon
ACCTTAATGAGGTACGCTTGATTCTCCGAGAAGGATCTTGCTAAACAAAGCGCATGACATAGTTCAATTGACTTCGCAGGACTTCCCTTCGTTTTTGAAGGTAAGGAAATGATAATCGAACTGAATGTTCTCGCTGTGTCACTTGCATTACTGACATTCGCCCTCGTAGCAACATACTTGATCATGCCCTGGCTAGTGGTTGCGTTGAAAGGTGCAGGAATTACCGGTAAAGACTTGCATAAAGTTGAGTCACCCGATGTGCCAAACATGGGTGGAATCGGAATCTTCGTTGGATTCGCCGCCTCAATGACTCTCTCCGCTCTACTTGGGTTAGATTACCGTTTGCTCTTTGCTATCTTTCTCTCAGGCACATTAGCGCTGCTTGCTGGATTGATTGACGACCTCTTCAATCTGAGAAAGATCGCGCTTATTCTGACGACTTTCCTAGTTGGAATGCCAGTTGTCGCGTTTCAGGCTGGTTCTACAGAAATCTACTTGACTCCCGTTGGTCCGCTGAATCTTGGCTGGGTATTTTGGATCCTGGTTCCATTTGCGTTCGCGTTCCTGATGAATGGGGTAAACATCTATGCAGGTTTCAACGGACTTGAAGCTGGGCTTGGCGTCGTTTCTACGCTGTCACTAGGTATTTGCGCCCTTTTTTACGGATCAATTGAATCCACTCTGGCTTTGTTCGCGTTAAGCGGAGCACTCCTAGCTTTTCTAAAATGGAATTGGTTCCCAGCACAAGTGTTCATCGGTGGTTCCGGAACATGCCTTCTGGGAGCTGTCCTTGCAAGTAGCATCATCGCAGGGTCCATAAAGGTAGTTGGTGTCATAGTGTTATTTCCATACATGCTCAACTTCGTTCTCCGCGCATTTGACCACTTTACTTGGACTGTCGGGGAAACTCTCCCTAACGGGATGGTTACTTCAAAAAAGCGGAATGCGTTGTGGGCTCTATTTATGTACAAAACTCCAATGCGTGAGAAGAACATCGTTACATTCTGCCTCTTACTCCAGATTATTTTCGGACTCTTTGCAGTGGCATTCGCATATTACCAAAATTTCCTCGTTCCTTGAGATTGGTGAAGTGTTTAGAACGCTGCGATTAGAGGTATGAGGTAGTGCAGCTGTATGGGATGACAATGCTTTGCGAATCTGTATGATCGTCAGTAATGACATGCTACATGATTCTAGGGTAGACCGACACGCGGAAGCATTCGGTATGCTGGGTCATGAAGTCACTGTTGTCTGCTCGGCTTCAACCATGAGTCAGGCTCAGTTTGAGCATAGGAAGCACTACAACATTCTGCGAGTTCGTTCCAGGCGAGGACTGATTGCGCGCGAATTGTTTCATGCCAAGAGAAATGGCAACATTCTTTCCGACGTGCAAAGCAGTGCTAGAATTACCTTCCTAATCCTCCTTGCGAGAATAGGCCTGTATCTCAGCGCGTTTCGCGCGCGAGCAGATGTTTACTACTCCAATGACTTGGACACGCTTGATATTGGCGTTGCAATGAAACTAATCGGCCGGCGTCTGATTTACGATAGTCATGAACTATACGTTGAAATGTTACCTGTTGGAACTCGGAGGAGAATCTGCGCGCTGTTTGAGAGACTGGTAGTTAACTTTGCGGACGTAATCCTCACCGTCAACCCTTACATCGCGTCAGAGCTGCACCGTCGATACAAGACTAAAAAGGAGGTCAATGTTGTGCTAAATTGTCCCGACCAGCCAGTTTGCCAAGCACCGACCAACAGTCGCATGGATGATAAGCGAATCGTAACGGTCCTCTACCATGGACGGTTAGACCAGGAACGCGGGTTAGAGAATTTGGTCGTTGCGTCCAAAATGTTTCATTCCCATGTTAGATTACTAATTCGCGGAGAAGGAGAATTGGAGGAAAGATTGCGACAGCTTGCTCAAGATTCCGTCAACATTCACTTTGAGAAGAGTGTTCCATTGGAGCGAGTTGTTGAGGCAGCCTCCGAGGCAGATGTCGGCATTATTCCATATCTAGCAACGAATCTTAATCAATTCTATTGCTCTCCAAACAAATTGTTTGAGTTCATCCAAGCGGGCTTGGCGGTTGCAGGTAGCGATCTTCCTTTTCTTCGTAAAATTGTGAAAGAGAACAATCTCGGAGAAGTCTTTAACGCCTTGGATCCCGCTGACATAGCTCGAAAAGTGAATTTTGTTGCATCAATAAAGAATCTACGCAAGTTCAAGCAAGAGGTTCTGCGAGTTCGCGATCGCTATACCTGGAATGTTGAGAGAGAGAAACTCTACGAAGCTTGCCGTGATCTGCACCTATGAATTATCGTTCTACTGATAACGTTCCTTAAAGAATTCTCGATACCACAATTCAAGGTTTAACGTCCGCCAGATGAAGCTAGTCTGGCGGTCGGTAAGAGTATGCGCGTCAAGAAGCTTCTTCACCATGTCCACATTGTAGAATCTGACGGCAAACAGTTTTGACCCGAAAAATTCACGTAGAATTTCTCGCAAGTCCCGTGTAATCCATAGTCTCTCCGGTGTCTCAAACCCAATCTTTCGTCGGCGTAGACGGACCTTGTCAGGCAGGATTCCTTTCATTGCTTCTCGAAAAATTTGCTTTGTCCACCCGTTTCGCAGCTTTCGATCTAATGGTAGTGACGCAGCGTATTCGAAAAATTCGCGGTCAAGAAATGGGACCCGCGCTTCAATACTGTGCCACATCGAATTCTTATCCTCATATCTCAGCAAAGCAGGCAGACTTGTACTAGTTACTAGACTCTCTAACGCGTCGGCGAGATCGCCGCGTGAAGGAAATCGATCCTCCCTTGTTTTCTGGTCTAGCCCGGAGGGCGAAGTGTAGCTTTCATTCCGATGAAACATTTTCCTGAAATGACCTATCACGAATCGATAAGTCAAATCGATGCTTAGTAGGCCTTCGACCAAGAGTTGACAGTAACGTCTTTCGCGTTTTAGAGTCGCTAGGTAATCAATATAATAAGGAACGTAGCCGCAGAAAAGCTCATCTCCGCCCTGACCGTCAAGCAGCACCGTGATTCCACATTGGGCGGCCTGTTTCATTACTCGCCACTGGGCGTAGATACTTGTGCTTAGGAAGGGCTCCTCTTGGCATCTAACGAGATCAGGCAAATCCGTCCAAAACTCTGAAGCGGTCGGCATCACAGGATTAAACTCGGCATTCGCTGTGTCGCATACCTCTCGGGCATATTCAGTTTCATCGATAGGGCCCTGGAAGCTTGCCGTAAAGGTCCTAATTTTCTCTCCACGAGGTCGAACTTG
>CAZAGP010000177.1:0-4051 GCA_964484575.1 uncultured Candidatus Bathyarchaeia archaeon
GGCTCCGCTACACGTCACAAAGTGTAGGTTAGCAGATTTGGAGCAGATTCCTACAGGAATCAAAGGACTCGACGAAATACTGCATGGGGGTTTGCCCAAGGGTAGAACCATCCTCGTGGTGGGTAGTCCTGGTTCAGGAAAGACAACCTTCGCAATGCAATTTTTGGCCAGCGGAGCAAAGTCCAATCAGTCAGGATTGTATGTATCTCTCGATGAGAAGCCTGAACGAGTTAAGGGGGATTTATCTGGCTTCAACTGGAATCTTGAAGCGTTTGAGCATGATGGAAAACTTACGCTCATCGATGCGACACCGTTGAAGAGGCCCGGACCGAAAGTTGAAGCCCATGTCTCGTCTGAGAAAGGGGTTGATCTAGTTCTCCCGGAATTGACGTTAGGATCTTTAGCTCGAACTATTCGGCGTATCGCGACGGAGGAGGATGTTCAACGAATAGCAGTTGACCCGATCACTTCTCTAATGCTACGTTACCCTGAGGAGCCGAAGCGGAGGCGGTCATTACTTCTCTTCTTCGACGCGCTGGAGTCGACGGGATGCTCATGTCTCGTCACAAGTGAATTACGCACCTCCGAGTTGGCTCGACGATTCCAGATTGAGGAGTACCTGTCTCAAGGAGTCGTGCTTTTGCATACGATGGTGCATGAAGGAAACGTGATACGCGCATTGCAAGTGGAGAAGATGAGGGGAATTAATCACGACAGTCAACTTCGCCCGTACCAAATAGGTCCATCAGGAATAGAGGTCTATCCAAAAGATCGTGTCTTCTAGGTAACTGTGAATGTCGCACTCGCCGAAGACAACTATTAGCCTAGTCATGAGTCTGAGACTCAGTGGCCTGGCTAAGCGTCTGAGGCGAATCAGCGGTCGCGACACGCTTCTAATACTGGCAGCTGTGCCTATCGTATTCCTTTTTGTGATAGCTCCGCAAACCTTTGAACTGAGCTGGGCTGGCTTCGGGAAATTAGGTAGAGGCGGGCTCTTCTTCGTTCTCTTCTTTCTAGGATTCGACTTGTTGGATTTCAAGAAAGGGAAAATTCACTGGACTAGGCTACGTAAGTTTGGAGTCGCGCTTACAGTCCTTGGGGCAACTGTGTACTTTGTTCAGGTTGGGCTAGGTCAAGACTTGACAAATCTGATTTATTCTATCGGTAGATCTCTGGGAGCGTCAGGGGAGGTAAGCAATAGTTTTCTGATGGCAACCGACTACATTGCCATGAGTGTCTACCTAGTACTTCTAACGACAGTGCTCTTCAGTGTGGGAACGATTCGAAGAGTGATTACCCCAATCGTGTTTTCGGTAGGAATGCTTGTCTTCTACATGCTTGACGCCTTCTTCCCATACGGCTCGTTAGGCCCTTTGCAGTTCTGGGCGAACTTTATCGTGGCAGGCGTCGTGTTCTTAGCGACACTCTTCAATCTGCACATCTACGGTTTCATGAATCATCTAACGATTAACGGTTTGCACGGTCCCTATTACCTGGTTGTCTACTGGCCCAGTGTTGGTGTGCAAAGTATCTTAATCTACTCAGTGGTCATGGTTGTCATCGCAGCGAAGTTACAAGCGCCCCTTTTTAGAAAAGTGATTTACGCCGCTGTGGGGATTGCGGGCACAATCTTCCTTAATGTGGTAAGGATTTTCACAATCTCATACTATGGCTATGTCTATGCAACCAGCGGTCAACAATTAGATGCGTTCCACAACGTGATAGGTGAGGTTCTCTTTCCAATCTGGATAGTAGTATTCCTAGTGTTAATACTTGAGATTGAGGATAGAATAGTGGGTAGAAGTAGTGAACGGAAGAGGTCGAAGAAACCGACTCGTAAAGTGAGAGGGAGAACGAGCAGAGGTCGTTAACTTGCGTAACAGATTTTTCGGAATCATCATACTGCTTCTGCTCACCGCCTCAATCATTACAGCCGCAAATCACACTCAGCTTGTAGCTGGTCAGCTGCTTCCAGCAGAATGGCAGGAGACTGAACCCATGCGAGTTATCATTCAATCCACCTCAGACTGGGGTAGAATCTTGTTTGACGATTTGAACGGCACGAATTCGAACGGGATTAGAGTTGCGTCGGTACTTGCGAGCGGTTGGTTTACCGGGAAATACATTGACTACGCACTCGATGTAGGCCGGAAATTGCCTTGGCAAGATCAAGCCTATAATCAAACCATCGTGAGGCATGGAGATCTGATGAGCTTCTACAAAGGGCTTCGTGACTTTCGTTACTCTGAAGTGTACGCTGATGTCGTATTCGACGTCGACCTTTCCCTGCCCCAAATCTATGTCTGGTTAATGTCCGGCGGAAATGGTACAACCACATTCGAGATCAATAACTTGGCCGACGGAGGGACGATCTGGCGAGACATAATAGTCGGTAACGGTGTGACACAACAAGTCAGGCGTGTAATGTCTCCGCAACCTTTCTTTCGCCCAGGTCGGAGTGAGAGCATCGTTGTTGCAGCTTGGGTGTCAGTTGCGCTCGTGCTTGTAATTTTCCTTAACTTTCCGATTCTTGAACTTCTAGTTTACAAGATCAAACGGCGGCGTCGGGGCAGGATGAACGGATCTGGGAAGTGAGGATGCATAGAAAAGTGAAATCATCCAGCCCGGTACTATACGAAACTTTCATTCTTCGCCTCTCATTTCTCTTCGTCGGACAGTTTGCGCTATACGAGGGTTTCCAGGATTGGAATCGCGGCAGGGCTGATATTCACCCGGAAGTCGCAGTCCTGACATTGCTCTTGTACGGCGTCTCGCTCTTCGTAATCGCATTATCTCTAATGCCATCTAAAACCGTGTTCAAGTTCAAAGATTTCTCGCTGGTACCGCTTTTTCTTTCATTAATCACGAGCGTATACGTGGTTGCGGAGATTGCGTACCGAGGCTCGTACAGGACAGATGTGTTAGCGTTCAGCCATTACGCTGCAATTCTAGTTACGAGGGGATTGAACCCTTACACTCAGAATCTTACTCCGGCCCTAGCCATGTTCTCTGTGCAACCCTCCGATCTTACCCCTCTTTCTTCTGGAGGTTACTTAGCTACATTTCAGTACCCTTCGCTTCACTTCCTGCTCTTCGTACCATTCGTGTTGGCGGGTTTAAGGGATATGAGGTGGGTCCTCGTAGCCTTCGAAATAGCCATAATTCTGCTACTTTACCTGAAGGCTCCCTCGAATCTTAGACCAATGGTTATCATTCCATTATTCGCCGGAGCGGACCTGCTGATCAATTTTACTGCATCAAGCGTATCCGACATGCTCTGGGTTCTTCCATTAATGTGCACTGCTTACACGCTTGATAAGAGACCCGCGCTCTCTGGCTTCTTCTACGGAGTTGCGTCAGCGATTAAGCAGCCGCCGTGGCTCCTTGCACCTTTCTTGCTAATCTACCTGTTCCATGTCACCCCCGGCAACGAACGAATCAAGCTGCATAAAATTGTATCATTCCTTGCCCCAGCCGCAGGCGTCTTCTTGCTCTTGAACCTCCCGTTCGCTTATTCAAACCCAGCTCAATGGTTCAAGAACGTGATGACGCCGATCTCATCAGATTTGGTCATCCTGAGTCAGGGTCCCGCAGTTCTCTCACAGGTTGGACTCATAAGCGTAGGACGAGTATTCTACTCAATTTTAGCGATCAGCGTTCTCCTAGTGCTCGTAGGTAACTATTACGTCTACTTCGACAAGCTTCGATATGTAGTATGGATCTTCCCCGGCATCGTTCTCTGGTTTTCGTTTAGAGCGCTCACAAGCTACGTAGTTTACTGGATGCCTCTTATGCTCCTCTCTCTTCTCCTGTGGTACAATGCAGAATTAGCTTCAGCCTCGTCCACGAAGACTGGGTGATCAGATTGACTTCAAAGCAAGTCAGGCGCTATTTCGCGCCCATCTCGGTAGTGATACTTATCTTGGCCGCGACATTTGCTTTCTTGAGCCTTCAGGGCACCTACACGGGTCCACCTGCAATATTGGACCCCAACTTCAGTCTGTGGATCACTGGCTCTAACGGCGCTCAACTGATGGTGTGGAATCTTGAG
>CAZAGP010000178.1:0-3653 GCA_964484575.1 uncultured Candidatus Bathyarchaeia archaeon
GTCTATCCACGGGGACTTCTGTGATGAATGGGGATACTTCAGTCTTAGTGAACTTGAATCAGTTAAATGTCCTCCCTTTGGATTAGGCATCGAACGTGATCTTTATTTCGACCCGAAGCCCATCTCACAAGTGTGTCCAAAGGCAGTCATGGCTATCTGATAGGCGCACAAGATTAAGAGGATGAGGGAATAGGACACATTCCTCCAAGGTAATACAGGAAAAAGATATGTCCTAAGATGTAAATTCTGCGCCATAGGACATCTTCGGCGGAGAGCCATATAAGGAATTAGGGCTGATACGATAAGACGTTTTTTTGACGTGGTTTAAGCGGAGGTAAAAGACATGACGTATAAAGTGAGGGAGGCGGTTGTCCGATACAGAAAAGTGAGAGATGTCATCAAAACCATTAAGAGTGCCGAGGATGTCTACAGATTCTTCCAAAAGAGGTTCAAGGGGGAGACCCGTGAAGTTTTCTTTTGCCTTTATTTGAGCCAGCACAACGGGATTTTGTGTTTTGAGAAGGCATCAATGGGGACCTCAATAGGGACCCTGGTTGACATCAAAGGGATTGTACGGACCGCAATCCTTGTTGGAGCCGAATCAGTGATCTTTATCCACAATCACCCTTCCGGTGATCCTGAGCCAAGTGAGGGGGATAAAGACATAACAAAGAAGTTTATTGAAGCGTGTCAAGTCTTCGATCTTAATGTCCTTGACCACATTGTCGTCGGCTATGGGGGTTTTTCGAGCCTGAAGGAGATGGGAGAGTTGTAAACACGTAACCCAGATGAGTCTTATAACGGAGGTGACTATGAAGGTAGCTCTATACACAAGGGTTTCAACCAATGATCAATCGGTTGAAATGCAAACCTCAGACTTGAAACGTTACTGCGCTCAACGTGGGTTTGAGGTCTTCAAGGAATATTCGGATCAAGGAGTCTCAGGGACGAAAGACAAAAGACCCGCTTTGGACGAGTTGATGAATGATGCTAAAAAGAAGAAATTTGATGCGGTCCTTTGTTGGCGTTTTGACCGCCTAGCTCGTTCCACCAAACACCTCATCACCGCCTTGGAAGAGTTTCGTCACCTTGGCATTGATTTTATCTCCTATCAAGAGAACATAGACACGAGTTCTCCTTTAGGAAAAGCCCTCTTTGTTATTGTTTCAGCGATTGCGGAACTTGAACGTAATATTCTTTTAGAACGTGTCCGGGCTGGCCTCAGAAGGGCGAAAGAGAATGGAGCAATCTTAGGTCGTCCCCGAAGATTGGACTTGGACGTGAAGGAGCTTCAAAAAATGAGAGATAAAGAAAAGCTATCCCTTCGGCAAATTGCCAAGCGGGTAAAAGCCTCTCCTGCCACTGTTTACAAAAGTCTCAAAAATCCTGAGCGTAAAAACCCCTAAAATGGGGCATGTCGGAGCGAAGAACTGGGTGTTTACAAAGGTAATCTTTTTTGAACGGAGTGGAATATGAATCTGCTAATCGTTCTTTTGGTCCCTTCACCCACCGAGAAATTTGAGGTCAGGCTCGTGTCTATTGACTTTCCCGACTCTGAACCTTTTCCCCTCTCTTTACGTATTTTTATGATTTTCAGAAATGTCTAATCCCACGGTCAAAATATTTCTGGTTAAACTTTACAATTCGAAAGGAGATGACCCAAATGGCGAAGACCAGGAAGAAAAATACAAGGAAACAAACGAATAAGGCTGAAGGAAAGAAGGTCAAAGATCCGAAACGGATAGCGGCGGCAAGAAAAGCCTGGCAAACTATCCGAGCACAGGCGGAAGGGAAACAAGCGGCAAATAAGGTAAGTCAAAACCCTCTGAATTGATCGGTCGCTTTCGGGTTCGGAAGAAAACGGGCAGGTCACACGATCTGCTCGTTTCCACTTAAATGTCCTGAGTAGTATTTGAGCTGACGGACAATCAGAAGAAGTCTCGATTGAAGATTTCACCTGAGTAGAGGTTCAGGAGTCGAAGGTTTTCTGAAAGAATTATCAGCGAAGTATATGAAAATCAAATCCAAACATTTTGTGTAATTAAAAAACTGAAACTTTATAGCAGAAATAGAACCTATACAAGGGGGGGCGCCAGGTCCTACTTGGGTATCTCCTCAACTTACTACTCTTCACTCTGATATAGCTCAAAAGTTAACGATCTGTGAATGATGTCTGCATAATTCAGAGCGGTGACGTATCATATTTTTAGCCAACGGCGCTGGAGACCGTAATAAAGTAATAACCCAGCCAAATAAGCCACACCCATGTTCCACATAGCGGTGCCGGCAGTAATAAGGAGAACGAAAAGGTTTTGCTTTCTAAGCTTGACATCCCTAACGACCAGCGCCAGTTCGACTCCTGCGAAAAAGAGGATTACACCCAGGATCGAACGTGGAAAAACCTGAAAAATGAGTGACACTGAATCGCTTAAAAAGAGCCCTGTGAAGAGGAGGATCACGCCGAGAATCACCAGTGCCCCACCTGTTCTGGCTCCAAACCGGATGTGACCAGCCATGCCCCCCGCCCCATGACACATGGGGACACCGCCAATAAATGTGCCAACCAGATTCATGATACCATGATCAGTGGAGATCGTTTTGGCTGTTACCTTGCGGTCCGGAAAGTATTCGTTATTTTCGGCAACGGTCCCAATGATTGCATTGCCCAGTGTAAGAGGAGCCTGTGGAAGCCCCAAAACGACGAAGCCGGCGAGAAGGTCTTTCCATGAGATTCGTGCAAACGTCAATTCAGGGAATCGAAACCGAATGGAAACGTGAGTAAGTTCCACCAACAAATCTGGTTTTTGGATAAGAGTCAGGACGATTCCATATACAAGAAGGATCAGCATAGCCGGAAGGCGCTTGCTGTTGAAAAGGAGCAGGGTCATGATAATACCTCCAATCGCAAACAGCGGCTCTCCTTTCATCATACGCAACCCTTCTACAACAAAACTGAGGCCCAACCCAAGCATAATACCGCGAACCACTGGCTTCGTAGTGATCTTCTCAATCCAGGTAATGGCCCCGGTCAATCCCATTAAAAGCCAGAAGAGACCCGTGAAGATCCCTGCCCCCCAGACCATTCCATGAGTGACAGCTTCAGGATGCGCAATAGCCATCCCCCCAATCGCCTTCATGGGTTGGACAGGAACCGGTGTTTTGAAATAAAGTCCCACAAATATTTTAAAAAGGCCAAAGGCGACCAGAATACCCAGCGGGTCCATCTTATTAAGCGTGATATAACCGACAACAAAAGGAATGAGTGTTCCCAGGTCGCCAAAGGCACCGGCAAATTCCATCTTGTTGTAGTCATTTCCCCACAAACGCATGGTCTTCTGCTTTATCAAAATAAGTATTTTCCCGAGTTCTGTTTGAATCTCTTTTTCACTACTTTGTGGAGGTCGCTTAATAAGGAATCTACCCCGTCCACGAAAGCCTTCCCTTTCGGGGTCAATCGGGCCCCTCCGCCTTCCTTACCACCCAATTTTGTATCAACAATCTTAAATCCTGCCCGATGACGGACTAATGTCACTTCTCTACCGGGTAGCCTGCTTCGAGCCAGCCCATGATGCCCCCAGGCTGTCTGTAAACATTCTTGTACCCCAACTTTATCGCCCACATCCCAGCATTGTGGCTCCTCTCGCAGTCGGTAA
>CAZAGP010000179.1:0-4226 GCA_964484575.1 uncultured Candidatus Bathyarchaeia archaeon
CGGGTGTCCCAATTATAGTCTTCTTGTCAAAAATCTGAACCTGCAGACCCTTCTTGAGGGCTTCAATTGCGGCGTATAATCCGCCCGGCCCGGCTCCAACAACTGCAACATCAACATTAGTCACTGGCATCTCAAGACTCCATGATGAGACAGATGAAGTCTAGGTAGAACGCTCATGAATTAGCCGACGCCTGCGACAGACGGTGCCAGATAATTCGCGACGTGTAATAGATACGTAAAAACGGGACCTGGAAAGATGCCTAATACGATTATGATAATCGTCGTTATTATCAGTACGAAGGTGATAGACCTCGGCTCATCTAATCTTCCCTGAACGAGTGGATCGTCGAAGTACATTCGCTTCACTACCCATCCATAGTACGACATAGAAAAAGCGCTATTGAGAATACCCGCTAGCGCGAGCCACCACAGGTTTCCGTCAAATGCCGCTGTGAACAACATAAGCTTGCTCATGAATCCACTCAACGGAGGTACACCAGCGAGTGCGAATAGTGAAATTGTGAGAGCGAACGCAGTTACTGGCATTCGTTTTCCTAATCCAACATAAGAGTCAAGTGAGGTGGTAGAGATTTTGCTAAAGATAGCCGCAGCTGCGAGAAACGCGGCGGTCTTCATAATCCCATGATTCAATATGTGGAACAACGCCCCCGCTATGCCCAGCTGGTTGGGAACAGCTAACCCAATCAGAATGTATCCTGCCTGTGCTATGCTTGAATAGGCCAGCATTCGTGTAAAGTTCTTCTGCATCAGAGCAGCAACATTTCCTAACGTCATTGTCAACACTGCTATGATAGCCAGAGTAGGAGTCCAGTCTAACCTTAGTGCGATGAAGGCAACCAAAAGAACGCGCAATAAAGCGGCGAATCCTCCATTCTTAGTTCCAGCCGCCAAGAAAGCTCCTATCGTCATGGGGGCTCCTTCGTAAGCGTCGGGAATCCACATGTGGAACGGAACTGCAGCTACTTTCATTCCAAAGCCGGCAATATAGAGCATTAAGGCGAGTAACGCCAGTGGATCTAGTTTCGGTAGAGCGGCACCGAGAAGGTTCGCGACGACGAACAGGTTGGTTGATCCTGTAATACCGAAGGTCAAGGATATTGCGTATATTATTAGCGCTGATGATAACGCGCTTAGAATGAAGAATTTGATTGCCGCCTCGTTGGACATGGAATCATCCTTTCTAATGCCTGTGAGTACGTAGCTTGGAATGTTCATCAATTCCCATGAGAGAAACAGCGTGATCAAATCAACTGAGAAAGCGATGAGCATCATTCCGAAGGTTGCAAAGAGTAGTAGCGCGAAATATGTGTCAAGATTTGGGTTTTGACGCATGTAGTAGAATGATGCAAAACAAATCAGCAATGTAATGATGAGAAAGACAACTGAAAAATAAGTAGAAAATATGTCGATAGAGAGTACTCCATATATCAAAGTAGGCTGGGCGCCCCGAATAATGAGAGAGGTTGAGCTAGAAAGCGAGATTATGAGTCCGATTACGGCCCACCAGCCTACTAGCATATGGCGGTGAATTCGTCTGCCCAATGCATGGATGAGGGGAACGAGAATGGCGAAGAGTGGTAACGTGAACAGGAGCAATATTGTGGATGCAGGCATCAACTTCGCCCCCTATCATTTCGACGTAGCGTTCTGTTCTCGTAAATAACGTTTCGCCGAGTGGAGCAAATTGCAGTTCAATCTTCGGGCGGTAACAGAATCGCAATAGGATCGTGTCGAGCAAACATTTTTCTTAGGCATAGTTCTTTGCGCCTTCTCGGTACTTGATGAGAATGTCTGGTCTAGAAACTGTCAAGGCCATCGTCGATGCCGAAAAGGAAGCGTCGAAATTACTTAATGAAGCTCAAGCGAGAGCCTTGGAAATACGTAAGCAGGTCGACGCTATGATAGCAGCGGAACGTCAACAAAGGCTGTCAAAGGCTAGGAACGAGGCTGAATCATTGGTGCAAAGGGCTGAAGCAGAAGGTAAGAAAGAAGCCGCCCGAGTCAAGGAAGAGTCGCTAGAAAAGAGTAGGCAGGATTTGCGCAGAGCCTCCTCTGCTCGGTCAGTTGCTGAAAAGGCGTTACTTGACATTATTCTGGGATGAAGTCAATGTCTGATGCAAGCAAGTTCACTGAAGACATATTGTCTGCGGCAAAGGAAAAGGCCCGTCAAATCGTAGAGCAGGCGGAACAAGAACGAGAACGGATATTGCAAGACGCAAAATCTGTTATTGGCAGGGAAGAGAGCGAAATAATCCGTAATGCCCAGACGGAAGCTGAAGGAATCAAACGACGCGAGATGAGTGAAGTACGCCATCAAGCGAAACTCCTAGAACAAGCGGAAAAGGACAAAATTCTAACTTCTGTCTTGGAAGGAGTTCGGGCTACGCTGCGTGAATCTGCCAAAGACGAGCAGGCATATCTCAGATATCTCACTAGGCTGGCAGTTGACGCTATACGTGAACTTGGAATGGACAGCGTGAATATTCATCTAACTTCTCAGGACTTAAAAAGAGTCGACTTAGTAAGATTCTCAGAGGAAGTTTCAAGACTTGCCTCCCATGTCAACGTAGAAGTCTCAAAGCAGCCAAATAGCGCTTCAGGAGGTGTAATCGTAACAAGTAAGGATGGTAAGATCAGAATAGTGAACACGTTCGAGGAAAGGTTCAACGCACTAGAGCCAAGAATGCTGATTGAAGCTGGACGGATACTCTTTAGCGAGAAATAAGTGAGCTACATTCAGAAATGACTAGATCAGCGGATCGATACGCAGAGTTAGCGGCCGCTGTCCGCTCAAACAAGGCAGAGTTGATACATAGAGATCAAATTGAAAGGATCATTGAGTCATCATCATTGTCCGAGACAATCAATCATTTTACCCATGGTCAATTAACGTCGTCCGTCGCAACTGAGTTAGCGCCCGTAGAAGCATTACTTACTCAACGAGTTATTTCGATGGGCACGAACTTATCTGCGTATGCGCTTTTAGCCCCCCAGGAATCTCGTAATTTAATTCAGCTTCTTTCGCAGCGATATGAGTTCGATTGTCTTAAGCAATTACTAAAATGCACCATCGAAGAGGTAGAGCCTGAGGCAGGATTACGTGACATTGCTCCGGCTGGTAGGTTTACTGCCGAAAGATGCAAAGAATTGATCGAGACGCGTAATCCGATCAGAGTAATTGATATATTTGCTGATAAAGATCTTAAACAAATTGTTGGCTCTAAACTGAGCGAAAGGGACATAAGAGCGACGGTTGCTGCCGTCGATCAATACTATTACGGAAAACTCTGGTCAGCATCAAAACTCCCTGATCTGTTTGATGCTCTGTCAGCGCGTAGTCTAATAGGCGAATTAATAGACTATTTGAACGTGCTTCAAGCGTTAAGAGCGAAAGTTGTAGGATTAGATTCCCGAACCACTGCAGAAATGATGATCCCTGTTAATTACGCGCTTGGTAAGGCATTTTCCGAGATTACATCAGCATCAAGTTTCACTAACGCGTTGCGAATAATGGATAAGACACAGTATTCACAAGCTTTTCGAAATCTTCCAGCATCGGAGACAGTAACTGTTGAGGTCGAACGAGCTCTGTGGATTAGGCATGCCAAGAACTGTCTGAATATGTTCGCTGGATCGCCATTCAATGTCGGACTGGCGCTCGGACTTCTCTTCCTTAAGCATTACGAGCTGCATGATCTGCTAGCGGTCATTAACGGCAAAGCCAATAATGTCGCTAGCGATCGGATAACAGAATCATTGATTCTATGAATTCGGCCTAATTGGGAAAGCATTATAATCACATGTGTCTGATAGCGCACTGAGGGCATTGGGAGTGAAGTCAAGAAGGCAAGTGCTTCTAAGTTTTCTGCTCATGGCTATCGGTACTATTACCATCTCATCAATGGTTGTCGTAGGCTTTTCACAGATACCGACCCAGGCAACGACTGCCGGAGTTAGCGATAAGGGGTTGTATTTGATTGGTGCAGGCATAGCCGCAGGGCTGGCGTCCTTTGGCGCCGGCATCGGTCTGGGCACAGCTAGTGCGGCAGCAATAGGAGCCATTGCTGAAAAACCGGAAATGCTAGGACGAACGCTTTTGTACGTCGTGCTTATCGAGGCAATTGCAATTTACGGTTTGGCTATGTTTTTCATAATCTTTTCGCGAATTTGAAGCAAGGATGGGCCAAGATGGACGGCACCCGATT
>CAZAGP010000180.1:0-7969 GCA_964484575.1 uncultured Candidatus Bathyarchaeia archaeon
CTCTCCGCACCTACCACAGTACGCCTGTCCTACAACCGCGGCAGTCCCACATTGCGGACAAACGTTCTTCATTGATTCTGCACTGCTCAGTATCCAACCTCGTTCAGCTAGAACATGTAATGCTTTCGATTAGATGTGGAGGCCGAAATCGCACTGGTCGTGGAGGATTTCCCTGGTTGTCACTCATTCCGACAGATAATTGCTAGTGAGGCGCGTCTGAGAGTGTCTCGAAACGCTTATATGTGTCGACGTATCATAGTGTCGATACACGTATCGACACGAGGAGACAAGAATGGACCTATCTGAATTGGGCTTTGACACGAAGAGTCTCATAATAACCATCTCAATGTTTGGGGCTCAAGCTATAATGGGGGCCTTAGGGCTTCCCTTAGTGATCACTAAAATGGCTCCTCAGACGTTTGGATTACTTACGGTCCTGATGGCCGGTCCACTAGGGTTTATGGCCACTTATCTGGCGAACAAGATCTTGGGCATGAAAACAAAAGCGATTAAGGTGAACTTGGCTTCGTCACTCAAAATGGATGCCGTTCGAGGAGCTATCTTCCTCGGATTGGAGATTACTGTCGCTACGGCTGCGATTATGCTTGCACTATGAGATGTTTCGTTTTCGCAACCAGCATAATCCAGCATAATCCACATTGCGGCAGAGGTCTGCTGCAGCTATCGCGGGTAATTCCCAAAATAACGTACCTTGACACAGCTGTCAATGTCAAGGCCCAGAAGAACCTATGTATGGGGATTGGCAAGATTATCGAAGATGAAGAATCAATGAGCAAAATAGACGAGAATTCGTTGAAGCTGTTGCAAGAGAAGAACTTCGCGTTCCTTGCTACTGTTGACGCGAACGGACGTCCACAGGTGACACCAATCTGGGTCGACACCGATGGAGACCATGTGATATTGAACACTGCCATTGGCCGCGTTAAACAGAAGAATACACAGCGAGATCCACGAGTTGCCGTAGCCGTACTTGATATGAGCAACCCTTACCGGTTCGCAGCAGTCAGAGGCCGAGTCGTAGAACAGATACCCGGGCAGGCAGCTGAGGACCATATAGACAAGCTTGCGAAGAAATACTTGGGTAAAGACAAGTATCCGTTCCGGCAAGTTGGGGAAAAGCGAGTAATACTCAAGATTCGACCAGAGCATGTTACTCCACCACAATAACCTTGCCCGCGACGACGAGTAATCAGCGGTCCCGAAGAATCTACTCAGAGCTAATACGATGAATCGACCTGATCAGAAGTGCGCTCACAGAGCGTTCCGTGCCACACGACAGGGTCCTTAGTTCACGGTGACCTCAATTTGCTAGTGTCCGGTGAGGGCTTGAGTTCCATGCATAAGACCTTCGATGACATATGGCGAGTCTATCCGGAGAATATGCTAAGGAATCGTACCTGGCACTGGTGGTGGTGGCTTCACTTCTTCGAGAACCCGGACAACCCCGGTTTTCCTAGGCAACTTATGATTCTTTGGGGTACAAGAAACTGTAGGAAGGTTCGAGTGAACGATTATCGCTGGGAACCTATTATCCCCATGAAGGTTGAAGGAGACCACGCCGGGTTTGAGTCAATTGTCGCTTCCTGGTACTATGATGGAAAAATGATGCATGACCCGTTCTTCATCGACCACGGAAGGACCGAGACCGCTTGGAACAATAATTCTGGTCAAATAGTGTTGGAGGGAACAAGGGGGTCCTACTCGTATGGTGGGAGCTCCGCGGATTTCTGGTTGAAAATTGATGCTGAGAATATTGGAATCGGCCTCTCGATGGAGATGTGGAGAGAGGCAATGGCTGAATTAGTGTCCACTGGAAGGAACTTTATCGGCAGTATGGGGTATTCCATGTTGAAATATCGGGCGCTCTCATCACATGGGAAAATTCGCCTTGGCCAATCCGAAACTCAAGTAAACGGCAGATCATATTTTCAGAAGGTCCGAATATCGTCCATTACCCCTTGCTGGTATTGGGGCACGGTCCAGTGGGATAACGGCGCCTACTTACAGTACTTCCTCCCACATATCGGGATACCTATGCTCAGGAAATCAATATCGCACGAAAGTATGATGGATTGGGGAGAAAAGATGGTTTCAAGAACTCTCAACCTATACGATCCCAATGAGGATAAGGAGTATCTCTTCGAAGACGTCACAATGAGCAAGCGGTATGAGAAGGATTTACCCGTTTTCACAGTAGACGCGTCCATAGGCGACACAGAGCTTAGCATAGAGATGGCAACATACGCGAGATGTTGCTGGAACATAGCGCAGCCACTCATAGGTCCAGTTTGGCACGGAATATTCTACAATGAGTACCCTGCAAGAGTACTCCGGTTCCAACTCCGAAACAAAGCCATTACCATAGACAATAATGATTTTGGAAAAAGCTACTGCAACTGCGAGCATACCTGGGGTACTATCTAACGGCCATTCTAATGCTCCACAATGAGTGCTCTACCGCATTGTCTGTTCTTGAACCTGAATTCGACCGTCAGGCACTCACGGTAGCATTGTATCGAGCATTCCCAGAATCATTAGCCGCATCATTAATGACCATTATAATGCGAGCCTTGCTCGACGCTTTACGCTACTGAAGACAGTTTGCATGATTTTCCAACCCACGCCCTAAACCAAAGAAATAAACACGATGTACGTAGCAAGTACGTGACTCCATACAGAAGTGCTAATTTACAAGATGAAGTTGTCCCGTCATTTGTTACAACGAAATTATCCGATACCCTTCTTATGCAGAACGTACTTCTCGACTTAATTGGCGGCTTTGAGTAGCATGGACCTAAGTCTCATCGGAGAAACAGCCGCAGTAATTACTTCTTGTTTGTGGACTGTTAGCTCCTTGTTTTTCACATCTGCAGGCAAACGGATTGGTTCACTCAGTGTTAACGCGTACCGCACGCTGATTGCGGTATGTTTCCTTGTAATCACGCATCTGATTGTTTTCGGAAGCGTCATGCCAGTCGCAAGCGGCGGACAGTGGGTTTGGATGGGAATTAGTGGTGTTGTCGGGTTGGGGATTGGTGATGGTGGATTGTTCACGGCGTATGTAATGATTGGCCCTAGACGTTCAGTGCTTGTTTATGCTTTAGCACCTCTCTTCGCATCAGTCGGCGCATACTTGATGTTAGGAGAGATTCTTCCCACGTTTGCACTCGTTGGAATTACGATAACGCTTGTTGGAGTCATTATCGTCATACTGGAAGGAGAGGATCGTTCAGGAGAAGCTCCGATTTCACGAAGGAGAAAAAGTTACGGTGTATTCTTCGCGTTGGTTGGAGCAGCCGGGCAAGGTATCGGATTGGTATTCGCCAAGAAGGGAATTGACTTGAACTCGACCTCCACACTAGATCCAATCTCCGCGACCTTAATGCGCTTAATCCTAGGCGCAATCTTCATCTGGGTAGTAATGGCTGTCGCGGGGAAACTGCCTGACCTTCGAAAAGCGCTTTCAAATAAGGCAGGAATAGGCAACACTGCCGCAGGTGCATTCATTGGCCCATTCCTAGGCATAACCTTGTCCATGGTCGCGGTGACGTACACTCAAACAGGTGTTGCACAAACGCTCATGTCACTAATGCCTATTCTAATAATCCCTGTAGTGTGGATTCGCTATAGACAGAAGACGAGCTGGCGCGGAATATTAGGCGCAATCGTTGCGGTAGTTGGAATTGCTATTCTCTTCCAAATCTGAAAACTAGTGCGTTCAGTTACGCTGAACTAAGCGCGACGTGTCAGTGTTTGTTTCTCTGATATTTGCCTACGAAAGGCGTGCTGCGGCTTTCGCATTGCCTAGAACAGTGTGCGCACGCGACGTACTCATCGCGTGTAGCAGCAAGCACACCCGACTCAGATTTTCGGGGCATCATCATGAGCGTTGGAGTAAGTTGCACTCCTATGGACATGCTTCCAGAGTTAAGGATCCTGAAGAGCGGTTTCTGCTGCTCTATACCGAACAATTCGCCGGTACCCGTACCCGGGCTAAACTCAGACACTGGGCCTTTGCTGCCCAACCTTTCAGCCGCATGTGATTTCAGATAGACGCAGGCCTTATGCAGAGCGTAATTGCCAATCTTGTCCAGAAGAAACGAATGAAGTAGATTCTTCTCTCTACTGATCTCGCTCTCCAGCTTCGGGCCTATCGTCACAACGTAAGGAATGACCGTTTGACCGCTCTCCAGCATGTCTCCGAGAATTATGCCCCTCAGAGAGTGCCCATTCTCCAAGAGAACCAAATCATCTTCGAACCCAGTCACATGGGTCATGGTGAAGACTGCTTTAGGTTCAAGCAATGGGCGTGTTCTCTCAAAGAGCGTGAAAATCTCTTCACTTAGCTTGGGTGGTTTCATTTTTCCCGCCAAGTCTGCGGCGTCCAGTTCTAATGGTACTGGATCAATTACTTCCACGAGGAGTCCCGGCAATCGCTTGGTGGGCCGCTAATTCAACTTTCTCACTGATTTTCGAATACTGTGTGGTTCACGTTTAGTCATCACAGTATCTGAACGTGTTTCCTACTGAGATAGTAGTAGGTTGTCAGGAAGCTACGGGTCTCAATTGGGCCCTTCATATGATTTGCCTATCAGCTCAGATACCCCAGATTCCGATCATTTGAGCATCATTCTTGTGACTTTCTTCATAGCCAACAGGCGGCGGTGATTACGTCTAGGATTGAATTGAGTATTGCGGGTGTCGTTGCTGGTTAAGCGTGTATGCACGAGTTCCCGCGCGGCAGGGGACTTAGGCAAAGTCTTTTGAGTATTGTTCCGGTAGGAGGCTTGATCTGAATTGTTCGCTGGCCGAGATTTCGTTTCGATTGGTGATCTTTCGCAAGGGGAACTTCATTCCCTTTTAGAGTTGGCTGTGAAACTTAAGGCTGATTCAAGGTCGGGGAGTAGACCCACACTGTCGGGTAAGGTTGTCGGATTGCTTTTTGAGAAGCCGTCTACGAGGACTCGTGTCAGTTTTGAGACTGCTGTTTACCAGTTGGGTGGGCAGGCGATTTATCTTCGAGCTGATGAGCTTCAGCTTGCTAGGGCTGAGCCGTTGAAAGATACTGCAAGGGTTCTCGGGTCGTACTTAAGTGGGCTTGTGATGCGCACGTATGATCATGAGAATCTGGTTGAATTCGCTGAATATGCGCCTATTCCAATCATTAATGCGCTAAGTGATTTGGAGCATCCGACTCAAGTAGTTTCAGATATGTTGACCATTCTTGAGGTTAAGGGGAAATTGTCCGGGTTACGTTTCGTCTGGTTGGGTGATGGGAATAATGTATGCAACTCATGGATGCTGGGTGGAGCGGCAATGGGGATGAACATCGTTGTTTCGTGTCCTAGTGGATTCGATCCCGCCAAATCTGTCGTCGCCTCGGCCAAGAAGCTGGCCGCGGGGTCAGGCGGTGAAGTTCAATTGATTCGTGAGCCAGGCAAGGCTGTGGAGGGCGCGGATGTCATTTACACTGATGTTTGGGTGAGTATGGGTCAAGAGAAGGGTGGCAGGGTCAAGGAGAAGAGATTCAAAGCGTATCAGCTTAATTCGAAGCTGCTTACAAAGGCCGGGGATGATTGTTCTGTGATGCATTGTTTGCCTGCGCACAGAGGATTGGAGATAACTGATGACGTGCTTGAGGGGAATCGGAGCATTGTGTGGCGGCAGTCTGAGAATAAGTTGCACGGAGCAAGAGCGGTCTTAACTGCTTTTCTCATCTGATACTTCCTGAGAGTGTTCTTTGGATAGGAAGTCCTGCGCTTTCTGAAGCGTGTCTTTGGCATTCTTGTACGTTAGCCTCTCCATTGCTCGGTCGTAGGTTAGCCAATCAAATCCGACGTGTTCTCTTGAGAGGCGCACCTGTTCTGTATGAGTTTCCAAAAGGTAGAAGACTACTTCTTTCCGGACAGTTCTGCCTGCCCTTCTGTAGAAGTAGCTGATTGATTCCCTGTAACCCTCAACGAACTTGAGGTCAGTTATGCCAGTCTCTTCCTCGGTTTCGCGCAGAGTTGTCTCCCTCTCATTTTCACCCTTTTCCACGTGACCTTTCACGAAGTCCCAGTGGCCGCCTTCGTAGTGGAGCAGAAGGTACTTTTTTGCTCCGTCTCTGCGGAAGATTACTGCACCGCATGATTTCTCCGAAGGCATAAGTTTCACTTGCGGAACTTGTGATACGAGAGAGTAATTAATCGTTTGCAGGTTTCATGTTGCAATTGTTAACTTGGCCGAATGTGAAAGTCGTACTATCCTCGCCCATTAAAGTCTTGGTGATAGAAAGGTCTGGTTTAGGCTCGTCTGGTGATCTGGTCCACCTTATCCTTTAGATCAGAGCTCTTGTTCATGACGCCGTGTCTCTCACAGTAATAGAGTGTCTCCTTCTCAACATCCGTGCTCTGACTCATCTTCGACATTTCTTTTCCGCAGAGGGGGCATTTCACGACGAAAACCCGCCATAGACCCTCTAGCGTTTACTGTTCTCGTTATTTAAGACTGCTCAAAACTTCGAAGAATTGGTTCTAAGCCTACGGCTGGGGTGAACAGCTCGGGTGAAAGACGGTTTTCAGCATCATGATTGTATTCTTCAATCTAGGGAACCGCGTACTCGAGCTTACTGCGAAACCTCCGACGCTCAGCAAATGCGAATTCCATAGATTCCTTTCTGCTGGACCGGCGCAATCATGTTAACCGAAGGGCTAAAGTCTCTTCTCTTCTCTTGAAGGTTCGTTGTGCGCATATTGAGATTTGTCAAACTCGCCGACGCATTTGAGAAAGTCGAGGCGACAACGAAGCGCCTTGAAATGACCAGTCTCCTAGTGGACCTTGTGAAGTCAACTCCAAAAGGCGAGTTAGGTCAAGTCGTGAACCTGCTTCAGGGGAAACTATACCCTGACTTTGTTGGTGTCGAGTTAGGGGTTGCGGAGAAGTTACTTACGAAGGCCATCGCGGAGGTAACTGGAAAATCAGAGGCCGTCGTGGAGGCTGTGAGTAAGAAAACCGGTGACCTAGGCCTTACCGTCGAGCAGCTGCTGAGCAAGAAATCGCAATCAACGCTCAGTCAGCAGGCTTTGACTGTTAAGATTGTGTATGAGACTTTTGAAAAGATCGCTAAAGCCTCCGGTTCACGTTCCGTTGAGACGAAGATCCGTCATCTGATAAGTTTGCTGAGTAACGCCTCCCCTCTTGAGGGGAAGTTCATCGCGCGAATAGCGATCGGGCATCTTAGACTCGGCGTTGCGGACATGACAATCTTGGACGCTTTGGCGATAGCCTTCGGAGGGGGAAAGGAGGCGCGTGATCCGCTTGAGCGAGCTTACAACTTATCCTCAGATCTAAGCTACGTGGCCGATGTCGTTGCGCGGTCAGGGTTGGATGGGATAAGGAAGTTCAAGATTTCGGTCGGCCGCCCGATACGAGCCATGCTATGCGAACGATTACCGTCGGCGCAGGAAATTCTTGAAAAGCTAGGCGGAGAGGCTGCCGCAGAGTACAAGTATGACGGGCTTAGGATGCAGGCCCACCTGACCAAGAATACCTTTCACATCTTCTCACGCAGATTAGAAAATATTACTGACCAGTTTCCCGACGTCGTAAGGAACTTGAGAGATTGCGTAAAGGCTGATGAAGTGATTGTTGAGGGTGAATGTGTAGCAGTTGACCCTCAAACGGGTGACATGCTGCCATTCCAGGTAATTTCACAACGCAGGGGGAGGAAATATGACATTGACAAAATGTCCGAGGAAATTCCTATCACGGTCTTTCTTTTCGATCTTCTTTACGTTGACGGCCAGGATATGACTAGTGTTCCCTACGTGAAGAGACGAGAGAAACTGATTCAGATAATTCAACCGGCCGCTCACGTCACGATCTCAGAACAGTTTCTGGTCCGCGATGCGGAAAAGATGGAGGCGTTGATGAATCAGGCAGTTGCCTCCGGATGCGAAGGTCTCGT
>CAZAGP010000181.1:0-2795 GCA_964484575.1 uncultured Candidatus Bathyarchaeia archaeon
GACGGAACCACATGTGATCGCACATCTCCATCTCGACAAAGTAATGACAGGATCTCTTGCTGAAGAATCAGTTCTAAGTGAATACCAAGCTGGAGGAAGCGCAATGACAGCAATCGAAATCGCGTCGAGAGTCAAAGAGCATTACGTTGAATCAGAAATCATTTCCCGCGTGCGCAAGTTACTTCTCGAAGCTGAACGCAATGGCGTAAGCCACATTCGAGCATTCGCAGACGTTGACACCAAAGCACAACTGATTGGAATCAATGCTCTTCTCAAGATTAAAAGCGAGTTCAAAGATCGAATCGGAATTCAGATTGTTGCCTTTCCACAAGACGGAATCATTCGTGAACCCGGCACGGAAGAAGTGCTGTATAAGGCGATGGACCTTGGCGCAGATTTAGTGGGAGGCATTCCGTGGATTGAATACACGGATGATGACGCACGAAAACACGTCGATATCTGCTTCGAAATTGCGAAGAAGTATAATGCGGACATAGCAATGTTGACAGACGACGCGGGTGACCCGGAGCTAAGGACCACTGAATACCTTGCCATCTCCGCCGAGAAGAACGGTTGGATAGGGCGAGTCTCAGCGTGTCACGCCAGAGCTACCAGCTTGTACAACGAAGTCTATCATAGAAAATTCGCCGCTCTACTAAAAAAGGCTGGAGTAGGAGTTGTCACAGATCCGCACACGGGACCACTGCACGTTAGAGTGAAAGATCTTCTAAGTGCAGGAGTGACGGTTGCTCTAGGTCAAGATGACGTCAACGACGCATACTACCCGTACGGTCGATGCAACATGCTCGAGGTAGCCTTCCTAGCATCTCACCTACTATGGATGATGTCCAGTCAGGATCGAGAGATAATCTATGACATGATCACTTCTAACGCTGCAAAGGTTTTGAGAATTCAAAATTATGGCATTAAGGTAGCGAACCCTGCGAATCTGATAGTATTACATGCGACGGACCTGCGAGAAGCATTCGCTTACCATTCCGAGCCCGCATTTGTAGTGAGAAATGGCACAGTGCTCGAGAAGAACTGAGCGAGCGATCTTTGGATGTTCCACCTAAGATCATGGTAGCGAGACTATGACAGTTTACAATAACCAGGGCGGACTCTCACCAATCATCATTCTATGAGGTGTAAAAAACAGGTAACGCGAAGTCTTATAGGCATAGAAAACATAGCACCTCACCTCATGACTCAAAAGGCTCCTGTGTTTACGAGGGAGGCCACTGGTCTTATCAAGAATGTGTCCTTGCTGGACGCTATCTCACTTAACGTAAGCAACATGTCAGCTGGGGCGGCGCTGGCTACCATTGGCTTCACCACCATTCTCCTACCAACAATGAGCGGCGTCAACCTAGTCTATGGCTCAATAATCATGTTCGTCATGTTAATTCCGCAAATCATAATCTACACAATCATGACTCAGCGCATGGCACGCACAGGAGGCGATTACGTATGGGTGTCAAGAACTCTAGGAGGCTTCCTTGGTAATGTACTAGCGTTACCTGGGTATACGTTAGGGAACCTTCCTTACGCGTCGCTGATCGCGTTGTCTGCAGTTTTCGCCATCGGGTCAGTTGGAGTCTTCTTTTTCCCTAGCAGCACGACCCTGCTAGGGCTCGCCTTACCAGGGAACATTAGTGGCGCGATGCCGTCACTACAATTCGCTCTAGCTTCCGCGATTCTAATCATTCTGATGATAATTAACATCCTTCGACCTAAAATCGCCTACAAGCTAATCTCAATATTCACAATATTCGGAACGCTTGCAGTTCTGCTGGCGATAATCACACTTTTGTCATCAGGAAATAGTGGCGTCGTGAACTACATGAACATCCTTAACGCAAGTGGCGCCAACGCAACATACACATCAGTGGCCAACTCTTATACAGGTCCTAGTTTTGATTGGGGTGCAACCGCGACTCTGCTTCCTTTCTTTGCTCTATTTGTTTATCCGTGGGTTAACGCTGGACCTGCGGTAGCTTCTGAAATAAAGGGCAAGAGTTCGCTGAAATGGAACGTCCCTATCTCTGCGGTTATGGTTATGCTTCTTACTACGATCGCTTTCGCTTCGATGTACTATGCTGGCGGTCAAGCGTTCATCAACGGGGCGTTAGCGAACTCCAACCTGGTTAACAATTATTCCTTCAATTTCTGGACGCTTGCGATGGGAGTGGCCAGCAACCCTGTTATTTCATGGATTATAGGATTGGGTTGGATTCTCTGGATCATCAATATTCTTGCGTACCTTGTAGTCGTTGAAGGACGATACTTAATGGCACAGTCCTTCGACAGATTTCTGCCCACTAGCGTTTCATACGTGAGCCAGTATGGTTCACCTGTAGTCGCTCACATTATAGATCTCGTTGTGATACTCGGCCTCGTTGCAGGCGCCTCGTTCCTGTACGGTACGTTCGTTTCATTGTACGGAACTATTGTTGGCCCAATGATTTACTTCATGTTCGTTGGAATTGCAGCAGTAATTCACGGAATCAGGAAAGAAACTGGAAGTACAAAGCTGGTGCTGGTAATCTGCGGAGTGCTCTCAGCAAGCGTGTTCCTCTGGTTAACCATAGAGTTCCTGCTTTACTGGACCATCTGGGGTGGAAACTGGCTTGCCTACGGGTTCTTGATAGGGTCAGTGGTCTTTGGCATCATTACGTATTTCGCATCGAAAACGTACCACGCACGACGGGGAATCGACATATCACTGGTCTTCAAACAGCTACCCCCTGAGTAGAATGAAAGCAACGATTGGGTAAGAGTTACAAGCTTCACGC
>CAZAGP010000182.1:0-4494 GCA_964484575.1 uncultured Candidatus Bathyarchaeia archaeon
ACAAATCCACGTCTCCCTACTCGATCAATGAGATTCGAGACTGCAAGCCATAGTCGACTTTTCCTGACCCGAGCACCTGTAGGGTAGATACCCAGTCAACGTAAGTAAAGTCTCCAACAAGAGATGAATAGTCTGTGAGAATCCCATCGTTGTATGCGAGCAGAATGCCATTCCTACTCGAATAGCCGCCAAGGAGCCAGATTCCGTTAGTGCATGTGATTGCGAGAATGCTTGAATCAGTGTTAGAGATGTATGACGGAAGCCTAGATGAGAGATTATGAAACCCATTCGAATCGTAAGATACCAACCAAGCATTACTTGGAAACAGCTCGGCTATCGGGGCCCCTCCTCCGATCATCCATGATTCTCCATTCCACGCGATTGCGTTCACCGAATCAAAATCGTACGTTGAAAGTGAATGTTCAAGTCCCAGAGTTAAGTCAACGAAGCTGCGGCCGTCGTACTTGGCGAGAAATCCGACACCGCCGATCAACCAGTATTCTCCGTTCCATGCAATCGCCTGCACGGATCCAAAGCCAGATATAGCGTTCATTGCCCGTGATGTAAGATTGGCGATCTTGCTCCCGTCATAGGTGAAAAGGATTCCGACATCGACATAGCCACCGCCTACCAGCCAATACTGACCGTTCCAGCTGTTGGCATACAAGATAGCGTCCTGCTGATCCGGAACAAGATTAGACAAGTCTCTGAAGGCGGATCCATTAAAGGTGCCTAGACTCATGTGATTTACCGGGTCGTTACTGTAGCGTGGTAGTGGGCCCGACCCCAGCCCTGAGAGTAACCATTCTTTCCCATTATAGCTAGCTGCGAATATGTCTCCTCCGTTCCATGAGGACGCGTTCCCATAATCGTCAAGTGAGCCTCTAGCTACAACGTGTGCACCATTGTACAACCAGATATAGGGGCCATTTGAATCATCGTCGCTTCCCCATCCGGAGACAAGCATTTGCGACCCGGTGACGCCGCCGCCCCATACAGTCCCTTCGCTTTTGACAGGATCCAATTGGATAGCGTAATGACCTTCGAGAGAAATCTGGTAAAGCAGCGGAAATTGTCCCGGAGCAAACCATGACCCGTTCTGTCCGCCAACAAATACATAATCTTCAGGATGCAGGGTGATAGCGTTAGGAGCTGCCTCACCAGTAGGAGCGGTTGTGGCTTGAAGCTCAGTGCGCCTTGCTATCAGATTGTTATTCGCTAATACTGCCGCGACCGGTACAAGAATACTAGTACTGATCAAAAGAAATAACGTAATGGCCCTAATTACCATCCTCACTTTCAGTCAACTTTGATGCTTTCAGGCAAAGCAGTTCTTGTACTTCAGTTCGATTTTACGCAATAATCGGTGACGTTGTATTTAACAAGCACCCCAGTGTTACGCCTGTTGCTGAAGAATTTGGGCTGCAAAGTAGGTTGCAGGGGCCTACGTATAGCGCAAGCTCCAAGGCGTCTGGGAGTGCGAAGCTGAATGATCGTGCGTTTGTAGCCGGCCAGTTCACGAACTTATCAACTATCGCAAAATCTCTTCTTGCCTCCATCATAGTTAGGTACGCTGCGTTCGTGGCTGTCCAGATAGTGCAGCTTTAAGTCAATTTTAGTGCTGAAGTGTCTCTCACAGAGAAGGCAAGTGTACACTCCGATGATTGGCCAGTGGTTTTCCTTTTTTGGTTGAAATTCCTGGTACACGTGTATCAACAGGTTCACTAGAACTATGCCGTGTAGTTACCTAGCTTATAATCAGGATTCATTTGAGGTGTACACCAAGAGTTTCTTAAGTAAATCCCGGTACTTACGGGCGTGGAACTCGTAGGGTCGGAGACTTTGAACGAAAATAGGACGCCGCAGCGGGTTAGAAAATCGCCCGTGGAGATAAGATTCGAGATCCTTGAATTCCTCTTCTATAACGCGGGCAAGCACTCGAGAACCTCGCTTTGGCGACGGGCGACGCAACTTTCGTACGATGATTTCCAGAAATATCTGGATTTTCTCAAAGGAAAGGGATACGTAGAAGAAACGGAAGAAGGCATTCGATTATCAATTGAAGGTAAGAATGTTTACGTCAAGCTCAGAGAAACATTACCTTCAATCCTCTGAATAACCCCATCGCCGTTCACCAGTGGTGAACTATGCCTATACCTAACGAAGTGAAGCTGAGTAGCCATGTCCGATTCCAAGGATGATTATCCAGTGGCGACGCTTCACACGTTCCTCCAGGAGGCGTCGACAGAGTTCAGACGCTTCCGGTTTCAAGCCAAAATAAACCTCATCGGCTCAATCATATTGCTCCTCTTCCTCTCACGCTTTTTGATTTTCGTCTTCGCAAATTACGGGCCTCTTCCGTTCCATCGCGAGCATCTTAGCCACATAGTGGACGTAATTCTGCTCCTCGCATCACTAGCCGCCGTCTTGTGGTCTCTTAACGTTTGGATTAAACAGCGGAAATTTGTTTCGCGTTGGGGAGAGAGATTTGAGAAGCTAGAGGCATTGGAAAATAGATTTCTCTCTGACGAGACCAGTAAGTGAGAACTGATTCATCCGTGGTGCACACCAAGAGTGGCGCCCGTTTAAATAGGAAGATGAACGCGTGCTGACTATGAGGTGTAGTTGGTTGAACAATGTTGGACAAATTAAGAATGCGTATCTCCTTAGCGTAGTCGGCGTCGGTCTGATGGCTATCATGACGGCGTACAATGCATTTCGCGTCGTTATGATAAGAGAGATGTTTCAAGCTTCATCAGGGACGTTCGGCTTTGCAGGTCGGCGCCAATTCGGAATAAACCCCTTTGGCCTAACAAACCAGGTAACGATTATTGCGCTCGCGATTGCCATAGTGGGTTTAGTCTGGTTAGGTCTCGCTATCAAGCCCCGTCAGAAACCCGCCAAGTAGTACCATTCGCTTTACTGCTTGGGCGGACATATCTACCTTCTTTCTTTAGACCCTTCCAGCTTGCTTTTTGTGAACAATAGTCTATGCTGACGTACTTGGACTTGCGGAGCGGATTGACGCTAGGTGTCAACGAACTTGAAGCTGGTTCCAAGCCTGATTTGGTGAGCAGCCACGAAACCTGCATTCACTTCCAAGACGTACATAGCGGGGGATTCAGGCGTAAGCGATGGGCAGTTCAATGAAGTGCATGGTTGAAGGTTTGGCTCCACCCAGACTACCTGATGATTCGCGTTGAACCAGATTATGTCAAGAGGGAACTTCATGCCAGCCATCCAAAAGGTCCAGTAATCTTCATGGTCAAATACGAAAAGCATCCCAGCATCTTTATTCAGGGACGACCGACCTGATAGACCCTGCATTTGAGTTGTCGCATTTCGCGCGAGTTCGACTGATAGAACGACGCCCGCGATAATTATTTGCGTAGTGGAGTTGTCCATAGACGATTTTCGTGTCAAGCCGATTACGGCAGAAGAACTGGCCCCTCTGACTACCGTAACTTGGTATGAGGACCCTACTTCACCGCTTACCGTTATTGTCAGATTGTGCTGTATGTCAGAAAATGTTTGATGTATCTTCCAAGTTGCATCGGTTAGATCAGCGACACTTGGATCGCTGTTTACAACGCGAACTTTGCCTATCGTAGCGGTTTCATTTACGTAGGTGATTAAAACGCCCTCAGCAGGCAAAGCAGCATCGAACCCCCTCTGTTCTCTAACTTCTACCAAGTAGTATTGTGTCGAGTTCACTATCCCGTCGATAGGTATCTTAATGGCATGCACGTTGCTGGAAGTAACCTCAGTAGGGTCAACGGTAACCGTGAAGGTGCCACTTGAATCGTCGATCGCAAGCATCGTTCCGTTGATGAATCCTAATTGTATTTTCGGCCATGCTGTCATGTGTGCAGGTAACGATCCTGGTGGGTCACCGTTCCATGATCCTTTATCCATGAGCTCCCATGGTCCGAGAATTGGTTTACCATTGTTGGGGCCGTTTGCTGTGTTGTATAGGTCGGGTATTCCTAAGTTGTGCGCGAACTCGACACACCAGACTCCATTTGGAACATTAGGGGGCTCTTCGAGTTCGGGAACAATGTTGAACTTCGTGAGGTCTACAGAATTGGTCTTAACGGATGCTCCCAAATAGGTTACTGACCAAATGTCGTCGGGCATCAGGCTAGTCTCTTGACCTTTACCGGAATGTATGAAGACGAAGTAGTCGAATTTTGAGAAATCTACGTCCTTCTCTGCAAGTGGAACAGCATCTTCAGCAATATGCCACGACTGGTTCACCCCACTGCAGTCAGGGTCGTTGATGCCTTTGCAATCTCGCCCGTAATGCTCTCGTGAATATGGGAGCCTATACCAACCATGGACTTCACCCTGCACAGTCAGTTTTCCGTAAGATACTTCATGGTAGTACGCGGATAATGTTCCAAAATAATTTCTACTTAGCTGAGCAATACTCAACGTGTAGTTGACGTCTGAGAATGTAACGGCTATCACTAGAACTCTGATCACGCCTGAAAC
>CAZAGP010000183.1:0-14789 GCA_964484575.1 uncultured Candidatus Bathyarchaeia archaeon
AAACTGCTAAGATGATAATCACGAAGAACGAGAAAACATACGGAACAATCGGCGGTGGATGTGTCGAAGGCCAAGTATCGGAAGAGGCCCTTGTAATGCTCAAACAAGGGGTGAAGGGTGTAGTTCTCAAGTCCTACGACTTGGTAGAGGAAGATTTTGGCGGTGTCGGAATGAATTGCGGAGGAAAGATTGAGGTCTCAATAGAAATCGCTGAACCGAACTCGCAACTCATTATTCTCGGAAGCGGACACCTTTCGTCCGCAATCGCAAAACTCGCCCAACTCTTGAGCTTCGAAATTACAGTAATCGACCCGCTTGCCACAAGAGACCGATTTCCCGAAGCCACTGTTATCATGCCTGATTTTCCTGAAACCAACCTTCCTAACCTGCACGTTTCCTCAAACACATACATTGTAATTGTCACTAGGCACAAAGACGACCTCCCCGCACTTAGGGCAGCTCTCAAGACGAAGGCAGCATATATCGGGTTGATAGGCAGCAAACGTCGAGTTCTGCAGGCATTTAATACGCTACTTCATGATGGATTTGTCCATCAACAATTAGACAGAGTGAATGCACCTGTTGGGCTAGATATAGGCGCAGAAACACCGGAAGAAATCGCAGTGAGCATAATGGCTGAGATAGTTCAGTATCGGCGAACGGGGATTACCGGGTCTGCAAAATCGATGAAGGTTGATACTACATCATTGGAGACTTTGTCGACCACAAACAACATCTGAGTCTATTGCGTTTTCCTTTCTTCATCCTTCTTCTGGCTAGCTAAATCCTGAACGCTCACTACTCCAAGAGGCGGAAATCCCATTGAAACACCAGCGGTAGGGGTGTTAGTTGGTACTAGCATCAAGGTTCCTTTGCTTTGGAGCCCCAGCTCGTAGAGGATGTTCATCCAACGAAGTTCAAGTGCACGCACATTCTTTTCATACAAATTTGCTGCTTCAACCATTTTCTGTGCAGCCTCGAATTCAGCTAATGCTAAGGTCACTCTAGCTCTACGTTCTCTTTCTGCGGAAGCCTGTCGAGACATTGCTTCTTGTAGCATCGACGGGATTCCAATGTCCTTAACCTCAACGGAGTTGACTTTGATTCCCCAGCGTTCAGTCTTCTCATCTATAATGTTGCGAGCTTCAACTCCAACTTTCTCACGCTCAGTCAAAAGTTCATCAAAGCTGACTTTACCAATAACTTCCCTGAGCGTGGTCTGAGCAGCTAAAGTAGTAGCGTCTACGTACCGCTCAACATTCAGAATGACTTTCTCAGCGTCGACCGCTTGGTAGAACATGATTGCGTCCACGTTTACGGGGACATTATCCTTAGTCAGTGTCTGTTCCGTCCTGAAAGGAACTGTTTGGACTCTAGTTGAGATAATCGTGGGGATTCGATCAACGAAGGGAATTATGTAAAACA
Organism: uncultured Candidatus Bathyarchaeia archaeon; assembly: GCA_964484575.1. GTDB lineage: Archaea > Thermoproteota > Bathyarchaeia > 40CM-2-53-6 > 40CM-2-53-6 > FEN-987. The sequence continues at coordinate 1,426 of CAZAGP010000183.1, forward strand.
ATCCCGGCCCTTTCATTCCCGTGAACCGGCCTAACCGTAGCACAGGCGCTCGTTCCCACTCCTTAATCACCCTAATTCCCGACGCGACAAGAATCACGACGAAGAGAATGACAATAACTCCGGCTATGAAGCCGGGATCGAACAGCATATCCTCTAGTCCCAATAACCAACCCTTCAAGGATAGTTTTCTTTTGCTTTGACTCTTAAAATTAACCCCTTCCGACTGACAATTTCAACGAGCTCTCCTAATCGGATCAATCCCGTAATACTTTCGGCTCGCCAAATTTGCCCCTCGATTTTTACTTCACCATTAGGATCTAGTGAAGAAAACGCTGTTCCAGTCATCCCAATCAACTGCTCTGGTCCCGTTTTCAATGTCATGCGTCGAGCCTGAGCAACCTTGTATACTACGAAACCGAAAATTGATGACATAACTAACGCTACCGCGATTACGGTTTCTCTAGCGCTCTGGACGGCACCTGATGAGAGCAATTCCCAGCCAGGGAGCGGGAAAGCCAGGAAACTACCGAGAAGTATTAGCCCAATCCCTGCTAACGCAAATAGGCCAATATGCGTCTTGATTTCAAGCAGAGTCAGTATGATTCCAAAGACAAAAAACAGGAGAGATGCCGTGCTAATCCCAACGATTCCGAACCCTATCAGCGATAAGAAGAACATGACGGATCCAGCTATTTCGAGACCGAAGCCAGGGCTCTTGAACCCAATTATTATCGCGTAAAGTCCTACCAGGAACAGGACGATGGAGACAATCGGGTTGGATAGGAATTGTAATAAGCTAACGCCAAACCCAGGCACGTAGGTGATTTGAGAAGCCTGCGTGATTCCGCTCATATCGTAACTTTGCGTGTAAGTAAAGCTGGATAGTGAAGTGGATGGAACGATCTTCCAAACCGACGTTCCCATTTCTGTCGTAGTTAGAATCAGAGTGTAGGATTGAATTTGGGTCAGGAGACTGTCTAACGTATCCGCTACAAACTCTATCACGTGGTTTCTTAATGCCTCTTCTGGACCAAGATTGATGTTCTCTGTGACGAACTCCTGCGCTAAAGTCTCGTTTCGATCATGGAGTCTCGCATTATCTCTCATCAGCCCAGATAGGGCGTTAATGTATTTTGACTCATTGAGGACCTCCCCTGTTGCCGACACGGGTTCCGCAGACCCTATAGTTGTTCCAGAGGCCATTGCAGCAATGTGCGATGCCATCAGAATGTACGTTCCGCCGCTCCACGCAGACGCTCCCTGAGGAGTGACCCAGACCACCACAGGAATCGAAGACGACCCAAAATCGTTCATGATGTCAGTGACAGATCCGAGATCCCCGCCTGGCGTATTTAACTCGTAAACGATTAATCGCGCTGACCCTGCTTCCGCCTCCTGTATGGAACGTGAAACCAATTCTGCAGTTGGGCTAGCGATATCTCCGCTGACTTTGACGATGAGCACACTCCCTGGACCCACTGCGAAAATCGGTTGAAAGACTAAGAGCAATGTAACTGAAACGATACTGAACAGGAAGGCTGCTCGCAACTCTCACTAGATTTCTTACCCTAAACAGCTCGCTTTAAAGTGTACTTCATCCCAACTCACCGAGTAATATTGTGACTCGGGAAATGTAAATGCGGTCGAATAATACGAAGATTAGAATGCTTGCGAAGATTGGCCAATGCTTCCCAGTCCAACCCTGGAAACCATGGTCTCCTTTCGATACGCTCATCCAGACTATTCTTTCCCAGAACACAAATGATCGCAATAGTGATGCGGCGATGAAGAAGCTTCGCGAACGCTATAGGATAACTCCTAGCAGCCTTTCAAAGGCTAGTGCTAGACGTCTGATTCCGTGCATCCGTTCTGCTGGACTCTACACTTCGAAAGCCCCTCGAATCATTGAAGTCTCAAGGATTATCCAACGCAATTACGGCGGTTCTCTCGATAGCATCCTCAAACTACCATACCTGACGGCGAAGGAAAAATTGATGGAGATGCCTGGCGTCGGCCCCAAGACTGCAGACATAGTCTTAGCATTCAATGCCAGACACCCAGTTATTCCCGTGGACACGCACATAGCTAGGGTGAGTAAGAGGCTTGGAATCGCTTCAAGAAAGGCAAACTACGAAGAAATTCGAAATAGCCTAGAAGATCTGATTCCTGAACAGAACAGGATACGATTGCATCTATCGATAATCGAATTCGGACGCAAAATCTGCCGAGCTCCTAGGCCTAAATGTGAAATCTGTCCTGTTAACAATACCTGTCCAAGCAGCCTCATGTAACCTTCGAATTCGGATAATTTCGCAATTAACAAATCTTTTTAATCGATCTTCATTCCCACGAATAGTAGGCGTTACTCATTGCCAGAAACAGCAGACGAGGATATCCCGTTCTTCGCTGAAGTTACTGCAGGCGGACGAATAACAATCCCTGAAGAAATCCGCAAGATTTTCGACATCAAAGACGGCGACGCGGTCTTCTGTCGACTCAAGATAATGACGAAGAAGAAGAACGGCCCACAGAAAGAAGCAAAGCAGACTCCTTAATTTTCATTCTGCAGCGTACGTGAAGATTCTGGTCGTAGTGATGGCTCATTCTCTCAACCGGATAATGTATAACAGCGATTCGACGACCGCTTGCTACTGCTGATAGTTATTCAACCACACATATTGGTACAGATCAGATCCAGACGGTACTGGAATCTGTGCAGCATACGAGGAGTATCCATTAAGCGATACTCCTATTCCGTAATATCCTTCCGGGACCCAAACTTGGAAGAAGCCGTCCAGGCTTGACGTCGTATAGTTGCCCGGTTGCACGTCTATGATGCCTGAGAGGGTGTAATTTGCAGGCTGTAAGGTTATGGTTGCCCAGGAAAGAGGACGAGCTCTATCAAAGAAGTCTGGTCCGATTACCATTCCGCTAATTCTGGAAGCGCGATTAATGGATTCGAAAATTGAAATCGCGGCAGGGCCCTGTCTAGTGCCATTCCAATTCTCGTCTCTTCCCGGGACGTTGACCTGCCATTCATTATATTGATAGTATCCATCTACCCACAATCTTACGGTAAACGTACGCGTCTGACTACTGGAAGAACTTAGAAGATATCTAAACGGATACAGGAACAAGCCTCCTGCGTTCTGATGAACCGCATCAGTCGTATCATAAAATCCTGACCAAATATCTCGAGGATCTCCATAGTACTGGTTGATTCCGGCTAAAATAAAACGTGCAACCTGGGTAGGCTCACCGCTTCCAAGCGGCGATAGGTCTGTCGAATTGTTAGGGATGTAAGTTTGCTCTGCTGCCACGAAATTTCCTTGATCATCGAAAACTTCAGCGCGAGCAGGGATAGCATCCAAATTATTTATCGGTTGAGCGTAAGGCTGTGTCGAATTAATATAAGACAGAAGACCCTCATCTTTGAAAGAAACTGTTAAGTCAATAACAGGATCTAGAATCATCTGAATAGACACATCCGAATTTCCGCCTACGACTACGTGCAGACTGAAAATCTGTGACTGGGTATAACCTTCCGTTAGGATTACTATTGCATAATCACCAGACAATAGCCCCGAATAGAATAGTGTGAAAGTACCATTGAGACAGGCGGAGTTGGCGGGTGGGCCGCATAGAGGAGGGGGAGTGATTGATACAGCGTTGTTCATTTGTGTTGCGTTCGAATTATACACGTTACCATAGGGATCGATTATCTCAATCTGAATGTTCGCTCCCGGGTATTCCCACGGGTAGTCCAAGGGGGGTAATTGATCATCAATCGATTGCAACGTTAGCAATATGCCTCCTCCCTTGAAAATTGGAAAGCCAACTGCCACGTCCGCTTCTCCAAAACCGATTGTAGCTTCAACGTCCCAGAGTTGATAATACAGATTCCTTATCCCCACATTCGCGTATCCAGCGAAACTTGGGGAGGACGTGAAAGTGGCCTCGATATGGTAGGTGCCGGGTCGAATTCCGTAGTTTTGTGAAAAAAGTGCAGCAATTCCGAAGCTTCTCGTCTCGCTAAAGCCTCCTAATTCTATCGAGGTCTTGGTTGTCCCCGGAGGGACGGAGGTTACATTCTGTGCTCTAAGAATTCCTTGCTGGTCATATGCTGAAACGGTTAACGTACCACCATAGCCAGCTGGAACCGGGTTGTCGATTAGTGATGAATTGTAATCCCTGAAGTGGACGGTTACGTTGAAGAATCCGGTTCGAAACAGACGTATGATTGATGAGGTTCTCGTAGTCTCATTTGTAACATGAACATAGACTTCGTCCAATTGAATGTATGATGTGACATACGCCTCAAGTAAGTAGTCTCCCCAGCTTAGCCCAGAGGTGTAACCAGCATTGTTTTGCGGTATTTCGCCGTTCCAATTGAAGTAATTTTGAATTGAGAAATCGTACGACGTAGAGGCAGCATTAGTGAAATTTAACACTGCGTAAGGAGCTGGAGTTGATGCTACGACGCTGCCCTCCAAATTTAGAAGTTTTATTGAAATTGCTCTATTGCTCCCAGGACCACTGAAGCCAGCGAGGGATCCCCAAGGTACGAGATATCCCCTAGCGTTTTCAGATAATACCGTTCCCGTCACGTTAGCGCTTTCAGTAAGGAGAATATCCACTCCTTCAAGAGACTGAGCTGCTCCGACACTGATTAGAGTCCAATCTATTGCAGGGACGAAACCCGCCGCGTACACGGTGATGTTGTAAGTTCCTGGTGCGACTCCGAATAACGTGTAGCGTCCATGTGCAGTCGAATTGATGAAGGTTTGTGCTGAAACTGGGTTACCGAGATAGTCGTAGCCTGTAGCTAGTACTTGAGCTCCGTCTCCATGGGGCAGAATTATTGGTTTTCCAGCTTGGGAAGGATCATGGTAGCCAGAGTTTCTGAGGGTGCCCGAAACGTATGCTGGGTCCCTACTTGCTTTGACAACTAGGGTTGGAAATAGATCTGCACCAATAGAGTTTTTGAACGACGTCGTGCTCTTAATCACTTGAATCGGCTTAGTTAGAGTTGTGTTGAAAATTGTGGTCGTATTCGTCACAAACACTTTGAAGAAGTACCGCCCTGCAGTGGATGGTGACGTGACCTGAAAAAGTCTAACGTATTGGGATTGATTAGCTTGAAAGATTCTCAGAGCGGGATGAGTCCGGAGTGTATTAGATATTGTCAAGTTCTGAATGCTAATGTCCCACCAATCAGGTCCTATTTGATCGGTTGATGAGAGTCTGGAGACCGAGAGGCTGTTATGATCATAATTGTTCGTAAAACTAGTCCATAACTGACTTGTCGATATCCCCGAAAAATCCGGCGGAATATAAATGTCCAAAGCTGTCGTATTATAGCCAGTTAGGCAAAATTGATGAACCGCATTATTCACACAGTTCGGTCCGAATACCCTATCTACCCAGCTTGAGTTTGGTGTTACTGTAAAGAGCAAGTCCCCTGTGCTGCTAGTTAGAATAGTGCTATTTGGGTAACTAAGTTTTACCGGGGAGAACGTGGGGAATCCTGCGCCGAGGTTTAGGTCCGACTTACCTGGAGACAAAGTGACAGGACTTGCATGAGCACTTAAGATTCCGACGGGAAGTAAGCCTGCCAGTAATAGTACCATAATAGACAGGTTCTTCGCTGCTCTGAGTGCAGTGCGGAAAGTCAGCATTAGCGGAGCCAGATTTCATTTAGGTCTCTTTAATGTCTTCTTCTAATTTGCCTTCCTCAACTTGTTGATCCAGTTTATTCTCTTCAGTTTCTTCTAGCTTAAGCTCTCCAGCGTCTTCAGACTCTCCAATCTTATGTCGAGCATATACGAGTGCGATTCCAACTACTGCAAGCACGATTAGCAGACCAGTAACGAACGACAATATCAGGAACGAGCCCATCGACCCACCCGCACCCCTGAACTGATACCCACTGGAGTATCCCCCTGTAACGGTGCTTGAACCTCCTCCCGTAAAACTTCCTCCGCTAAAACGCGTGAATGCTACAGGGGGAAAAAGCGTGTAGACAAGGTATGCATTCGTCACATTCAGCAAACCGGCCAATGTAGAGACTCCAAGGAGTTTCTTCTTAGAGAGTTTACGTGTTTGATTTGCTAGCAATGATCCCACCGTTAGTGCTGCAACTATTAGTGGGATAATTATCGGGGCTGTCGGCATGGAATCGGACTCCAGTAGTGGGAGATTTAAACGAATTTATATAAGCCTAACTACGACCAGTAGTCGAGGTCTACACCCCTGAAACTTCAGGCAGTCCGGCCCACAAAGCGGGATTTGCGTTTCGCTCTTGGCGACTTAGAAGCCGCACTCGTTGAAGAGTTTTGGCGGGCTGGTCGCCCCCTTTCCGTCAGGGAGTTTCATGAAAAAATTTCACGAAATCGGACGATTGCAGTGACGACTGTCGCGACGATTCTGAACAGGTTGTACAACAAGCGCATATTGTCGAGGAAGTTGATTAGCGAGGGAGGACCCCATTACCTCTATTCTCCCCGCCTCTCCGAAGATGAATTCAAGCATACCGTTGTAAACAACGTTATGGGTGCTTTGCTTGAGGGGTTTAACGAGGTCACTGTAGCATATCTTACCGACCGGATGGCTGAAACGCCGGGAGACCGAAGGATTATCTCCAAGTACTTACGAAGATTGAGAAGTGGGCCACGTTAATGATTGAGATATATCGAGCGTTGACGTTCGTTGCATTGATGCTGATCGGCCCGTTTAATTTACGGCACGTGACTCCCCTAATCCTATCCGTCTTAGCGATAGGTATTCTTGCTTTACCTGTATTAGTAAGATTGCCTTCTAAACATCAGTCGATTGCATTTCTCTCCAGCTTGGCTATAATGCTCTATCAAAGCCTGATGTTGGTAGCAGGATGGATGCATATCGAGTTATGGCGTTCGATCTCCGTAGGAACAGCAGGGGTTCGGCATTTCGTCTTTTATTTCTTCACCATAAACGCTGTTCTAGCGATTGTCGGCGCTGTCGCGGCAGCTGTCGTGGGAATATCGCTGGAATTCAGAAAGTCACGTGTCTCACTGGCAGGATTATTTCCAGAGCTGAATTTCGTTAATGCCCCCCCTGAAGTAGTCAAGCTTGTGTCTAACCTGTCAAGGGTAGCAGGAGTTCAACCTCCGAATACCTCAATGATTGATTCTGGCGACCCGGCCGCATTCATTACAAAGTCAAGAAAAGGATGCGAACTAGCGATTTCCGTGGGCCTTGCGGAATCGTTGACCACGCCAGAATTGGAAGCATGTATCGCGCATGAAATCTCACATTTGAAGAACAACGACTTCGTTATGAGATCTTTTGCAACAGTAGCTAAAATCGCTCTTTTCACTCACCCTTTGAGTTACTTGATCGAACCGGCCATTTACAGATCGCGTGAACTATTCGCGGACAGGACCGCGGCAGAACTACTTGGTGGTCGAAGTGCACTGATCTCGGCGCTTTCAAAGCTTCAGGAGTCACAAAACTATCTCAGATCACAGACAGTCGGATTGACTTGTCTATTCGATTCGGTTGGCACTAATTGGCTCTCTAGACTGCTGGCCAAACATCCGTCCTTGGAAACGAGGATAGTGACCCTTCAGGAGGCTTAAGCGTTGAAGTGCTGGAAAGAGACTCTGCTCATGATTCTAGCTTTGCTCATTCCATTGTGTATCGGGGTTCCCAATGCCTACGCTCAAAGCACAGCGCATTTGAACATCTATTTGACTGGTCAGAGTATGATTGCTGGCTTCAACAACAATATGACGGTTACGGTCGTGAACAATTACAGTGGTTACATCGCGATTTACGATGTAGGTATTTCGGTCTCAGTGCCTGCTCCTTTGGCTTTGTTAGGCGACAGCGATTGGCATTTTGACTCTATACAGTATGGACAGAGTGTTACGTTTTCATTCCAAGTTTATGTACCATCTTCCGCGGCAGGGAGCTCTTATCTAGGGACGGTGACCGCTACGTACAAGCAGCTCGGCGATGTCTCCTACACTGAGGAAGTGCATTCCTTAAGCCTGACGGCGACAGGTTACATCAATTTGACTGTTTACGGTACGGAGCTCAGTCCTTCCGTAATCACACCGGGTGGAAATACAACAATCTCTGGCAATGTGCTAAATGACGGAAACTTGGCATCGTACAACGCTAATGTGACTGTCGAATCTGATGCACTTGTTCTAGGCCCGCAGAATAGTGTATTCCTAGGAGAAGTTGATCCAAACATACCAAGGCCATTCAGTGTATTGCTCGTATTCAAACCGGATCTCGCGCCGGGAAACTACACGCTTACGGTCAAAGTGTCGGCTACGGACAATAACTACCCAAATGTTCTGAAAGTTGGACAGACCGTCGCCCAAATTGAGGTAATAAAGGCAACTCAAACTACTGGCCCTGCTAACAGGGGGCAGAGTCTAGGCGTCATTGGACTAATTTTGTCATTCTTTCGTAGTCTCTTCAACACATTTTTCGGATCGAGTACAGGCTGATTAATTATTCATATTTCAGTGCGGCTACCGCGTTCATTCGAGAGGCTCTCCAAGCCGGATAAAGGCCGGCTGCTGTAGCCAGTATGACTGGGAAGACCAGTGCGAAGACTATGAGCTCGGTTGAAAATACGGGCACAACGCCAGTACTAGCTGTACTCCCTCCGCCAGGGGGGCCTCCGAACGCTCTGCCCCCGAATGTGGAGCCTGCTAGTTCTCCACCCATAAGAAATGACAGCGCGTAGCCTAGAAGTAATCCGGTAAATCCACCGATCACGCCCGTGAGGGCGGCTTCCGACAGAAACATGCCCATTATTTGTTTCGGCCTATACCCTATGGCTTTGAGTATTCCGATCTCTCTTGTGCGTTCCATTACGGAGACATACATTGTGTTAACTATTCCCACTGTTGCCACGAACAAAGATACTGCTCCTATGCTGCCTAAGAACACGGTGAGCTGTCCCGTGATGGACTGAATGCTCGAAAGGATCTGTCCGGGGCTTATGACGCGCACGTTAGAGCCGTAGTATGTTGTTATAGTATTTTGAACGGTTGCTACATCGTCTGTGTTGTCCACGACAACGTAGATTCCTGTGAAATAGGGAGTCTTTGAGAGGTAAGTGGCCGCTTGAAATGATATGTACACCGTATCATCGATGTTGGAAAATAAGGCTGTGCCATATTGCGCAAGTATTGCGCTTGCTAGAACCGCGTAAGAGATGGCTCCCTTGGCACCTTTGACTCCCGTAACAGACATTGAGACCATTTGGTGTAGGCCAAGGGGTACTCCTGAAACAGGGTTAGCTATTGACCAGCCCACAGCCGCGGAAGTCGTATCTCCTGTAAGGGGAATAGTTCCCTCGGCAACTGTTAGCCCGTTATAAAGAATCGGCAGTGCTGACAGGTCAATTCCGACGACACTGGCAGAAAGTGTCGTTCCGCCGTTCACTATGGACGCCCCGTAGCTATAGTAGGGATAAACTTTCACAACGTCAGGCAAAGCCTTGAGGTAGTTTACATCAAGCTGGCTGAGCTGATAGGTGTTGCTTGCTCCTGCTGAAAAGAATCCACCGGCATTTCGTATAGTGAGGATATTTGCTCCAGTTTTTTGGATGTTAGCAGTGATGCCCGCGTTGAGTCCGCTTGAACTCGCAATTAGGGCCAGAATGATTGCTGAACCGACCGTGATTCCAAGTATCGTTAATACGCTGCGGACTTTCCTATCAATCAACGCTTTGTAAGCTAACTTAAACATGTCAATGACTAGCATGATACTCAACCCATCGCATAAGCGTCGATCTTTTGAAGGTACTGATCCTTCTCGATCAGTCCATCCTTAATCGTGACGATGTGCTGGGTTCTTTCAGCGATCTCAGGATTGTGCGTGACAACAAGTATAGTCGTTCCGAATTGTTTGTTCACTTGAATGAACTGGTCTACGACTTCACTAGTAGTTTTCGAGTCTAAGTTTCCCGTAGGTTCATCGGCAATTATTAGTGATGGCTGTGTGACGAGTGCTCTCGCAATCGCAACTCGTTGTTGTTCTCCTCCGCTCAGCTCGGTTGGTTTCTTGTTTGCTTTGTTCGTTAAGCCAACGGCGCTGAGCATCTTTAATGATTTACTTCGTCGAATCTTCTCAGGAGTGCTGCGAGAGATTAGCGGCATTTCAACGTTCTCGGTCGCCGTGAGCCTTTGGATCAAGTTGAATGATTGGTAGATGAACCCTAACTTGTGATTTCGCAAAAGTGCTAACTTATCCTCGCTGAGCTTCCTGAGATCGATTCCATCTATCAAGACCTTGCCAGAAGTCTGCCGATCAAGTGCTCCAATCAAGTTAAGTAGGGTTGATTTCCCGCTACCCGATTGCCCCATTATGGACACGAACTCCCCTTTCTGGACTTTCAAGTTCACACCCCTCAAGGCCGGGTAATCTGTGTGACCAACTCGGTAAACTTTGGTCAAATTGATTGTTTGAACAGCTGGCACGTTGGTGGAGGGCGGCATTCTATTCATAACTACAGCTCATAGTTGCAGAATTTAAGAATTTATTAGACGCCTCTTCGGAGTACTTGTGATATTCCGAGCCTTTTGGACGTTGTGGATTGGCATTCCACTTTCTCTCTTCTAGAGTTAGCACCGGCATAATGGGGAGCTTGCCTTAAGCGGAGGCACCGGCGTCTTCCGCAGGCATTATTGAACTCAAGATACGGACTCTCGCCTTATCTCGATAATCACGACGATGTTGTGAGAGTTGTGAAACATCCCTGTTATTGACTTTCTTGTGAAGTCAAAAGCTAAGAACACCCAAAGGTTAAGCAGCCCCACGTATCGTACCGTTGACAACGCATAAGGAAAGATGACAACGTTACCTAGCACAAGAAGTTAGGACAGATGATACTTGTCGAGGAAGATCTATGTAAGGCAGCTATCGGCTACAGGATCACTTCTTCTATCTTCTCCACTTTACATCTCTATCTTCTTGATGCGTTTCAGCTTTGGCCTTGTGCTGTTCACTTTGCCCTTGTATCTGCCTAAGAAAGAGTTTTCTTATCTTGTAGTAGGATTGATCGCTGCAGCCTATCCCGCGGCGGAAACTGCCTGTGGACCTGCAATAGGAATCCTTGCTGATAGGTTTGGGAGAAACAAGTGGATTTGGATGGGGTTGAGCATCTCAACTGTTTCCCTTTTTGCGTTTACTCTAAGCACGAACGTCGCGTACCTGGTTCTCGTGCATTCGATTCAAGGAGTTGCAGCGGCAATGATTGTTGTGGCCTCACTCACAATGGTGACGGACACAAGCACCCGCTTTACTCGCGGGCGCGATATGGGGATTTACGATTTCGCGAACTTAGGAGGGTACATGATTGGGATATTTGTGGCCGGTGTACTAGCGCGAATTCATTTTCTTCTGGCTCCGTTCTATTTAGGATCTGCACTCGCGGGAGTCGCTGCTGTATATGCCTACATCATGATGGAGGAGTCTAACGGAACGAAAGATACGAACGCACTTTCACCTATTGAAACCATATGCATACTGATTAGTGATAGACGTGCAGCAGCCATGTTTCCAATCTGGTTATCCGTGACCACATTCATCGGCATGGCCTTGACCTTTGGCCCCCGTCTTGGGCCGTCTCCTATGATTACTAGTTCGGTGATAGCTGCAGTAGTGATGGTGTTAGCCTTTTCGCAACCATTTTTCGGACACCTCTCCGATCATTATGGTCGCGGTCGACTGATGATGCTTGGCATGCTATCATTGATCGGTTTTTTTGCTACAGTAATTGCAATGTTCAGGTTGCGTATCGACACGTTACATCTTATGCCATTTTTCGCCATTTTTGGAGTAGGTAGCTTTGCTTTTGCACCAGCCGCGCTTGCTTCACTGGGAGATATTGCTCCGAAACATGGCAGAGGAACCACTATGGGCGTCTACAGCGTAGTCATAAGTCTTGGTACGATTATTGGTCCACTGCTCGGAGGATATCTTCTTGATAGATATGGTCTAGCAAGTCTATTCTATACTGGACTTCTGATACTGATCTCAGCCTTGGCTTTAGCAATTCTCATAGCTGGACCGGACTTTGTTGAACTTGGATCTCTTCACAATTCGCGTAAGTGAACCACATTACAGTATCTAATATTTCGTAAGATAATCTGTAATACCGTAACTTGGCATCTACTTCAACTGAGTAACTAATAAAAGTCCGAAACCTACTTCGCGAGGCATGGAAGCAATATTTCTTGTTCAACCCTGGGTTCATGCGCGGACTGCGTTAGACTGTTGCAAACTATGTTACCAAGAGAGACAGGGCAAGAGCCATCTGGAATCCAAGCGTGCTCACCTCTCCGCCTGTAATGCGCTCGTCGCTGTTCTCAAGTTAGAAAAAGGTGCAAACTTCGACCTGTCTTTGCAGATGGTTGAAGATGCGAGAGAGAAATGCATTACAACTCCGCAACCCGACGAGCATTGCCATGCAACATCGCAAGAGGCGTTGCGGAAAACTCTAGATATCTACGACAGGGTTCTTGAAGATTACAAGAAGCGACTGCCGAATCGATCAAACCCGACACCTGCCGTTTAGCAAGTCTCCATGTCGGATCAAGAATGTCACGTGAAAATACCATTAAGTGGCTTGCTTGGACGGACGAGGCGTTTCGCAGAGCAAGAATAGAGAACAAACCGATTCTCCTAGACATTAGTGCAGTATGGTGTCACTGGTGTCACAGACTGGACCATGACACGTACGAAGTCCCAGAGATCGCCGAATACGTCGAATCGCACTTCATACCAATTCGCGTCGACACGGACAAGAGACCAGACATAAATAGACGATATAATATGGGCGGGTGGCCGACAACTGCATTTCTGACTCCTGACGGCAGCATAATGGGCGGTGGCACATATTTTCCACCTGATCAGATGCAGCAAATACTGCGCGAAATCTCTTCAACTTGGGAGAAGACGAAAAATCAACAACTTCCTCCATTCATTCCTGAAACTGATAACATGCCCGTTGGCACCATCTCGATATCAATTGTCGATGAGATACTAGGGGACATAGCAAACAATTTTGATCCGATTTATGGAGGATTTGGTTCACAGCCAAAATTCCCGTGCACTGACGCGCACGAACTTGTCCTATTGAAGTATCATTACACTAGGAATCATGAAATTCGGAAGATTGCAACGTTAACTCTTCAAACCGTCGGAAAGAGTGGACTATTTGATAGCGAGATGGGGGGTTTCTTCAGATATTCAACCGTTCGAGATTGGAATATTCCCCATTATGAAAAAATGAGTGAGGATAATGCCAAATGGCTTTCTCTATATCTCCATGCTTACCAAGTGACTGGGGAGCA
>CAZAGP010000184.1:0-3288 GCA_964484575.1 uncultured Candidatus Bathyarchaeia archaeon
CGTAGCAGAACTTTGCACCTGCACGGTGAACTAGCTCTATCTCCTTCTCTAATCTTGGAAGCAGGAATGTGCGGTAGAGTTTCGGGGACCAGAAGCTTTCGTACCAGCCTCGATGAACTATAACATCGCACCCTCCGAACTGCGAGATTAAATCGATACTCGCCAAGCTCCAGGCGGAGATCACGTCCAGAAGCTTATGCAGCAACTCGGGGTTCCGGTAGCCCATTCTAACGGAACCTTCAACTCCACAAAGCCAGTGGAGTGCGTCGCCTAGGAAGATACTGTTTCCATCTACCCATTCCGCGTCACCGGGAGCTTCCGGCCCTAGCCCTGCGCCGCACTCTATCAGAAGACCTTTCTCGTCTGCGAATCGTCTGACCCGGTTCACTTGGTCCTGAAACTTGTTAAGGTAATCCTTTCCTGGGGTTGAAAAGAGGCAGGATAGAGCTTCGACATCTCGATCGTCCTCTACTAGGTATTTCGCGGAACGGTTTCGTGGGACTACGTAGTCTGTGAAGATTGGAACGGTATCTCCGAAAGGCCAATCAAGGGTCTGACGGACGACCTGCTTAAGCGTACCTTTCGGCGTCTGGTACTCCTTAACCATTATTGGGCTACTCTCTCCTGCCAACGTTTCCTTTCGCGTCACAATCTTCACCTCGGGCGAGAATGCTCTCGGAATCTCGAAACTTACGGTGTCCTCCAAACCGAGCTTAGTGGTTTGCTGGACTCTCTCATACTGATCAGTCCACCTATCCTCACGGTTGGAGAGGTATCTTCGCTGCCAAAACTTCTGGTAGAAGGGAACGAATTCGCTTTCCGTACGGGTAATGGCGGCCTGAAGTCTACTCTTAGACGAGCCCCTACCTGCCATGGCTATCTCCAACACTACGGGGAGACGGGAACCTAACTTTCAGTAGTCTATGAGGTGAAGGTTACAGTGTTGAAGAGTGGGGCCGATGATTGCCCTGTCCAGAGAGGGTCGGTCATGAAGCTGGCTATTATGCTGGGTTTCCAAACGAGGGAACCACCAGCGGGTCCCCATAGGCTATGTGTGCCGAGCCAAATGTACGGTGCATCATTGTAGACTTGAGCTTGAGCCTCTGCGACTGCAGACTGAATAGTTGCAGTGTCAGTACTGCTTGTGAAAGTTGCAATGGCCTTCTGCACGGTTGGATTAGAGTACCCGGCCCAGTTGCCCCAAAGCGATCCATTACTAACGAAGTCCACCCAATTCTCTAAGGGTGTGAGCGTTGCAGGAGCCCACGGGGCGCCAATGTACGAGAATTGGCCCAGTTGGGCGGCGTTCGCCACGTTCGTCTGATAGTTTCCGTACGGCGACCAGTAAGTAGCTGTCTGGAGCACCTGTATATTCATCGTGATTCCCAAGTCAGCCATATTCGACTGAATTATCTGCGCTTCGTTAATGCCTGACGTGCTTCCCGCCGGCACCCTCATGATGAATGTTGTACTGGTAATGTTCGGGTACTTCTGTTCAGCAATTGCAAGATACTGTTTGGCTAAGGTTAGGTTGTAATTGTAGGTTGGGAAGTTACCTAGGTTGTAGTAATCCTTCCAAGCAGTATACTCCGGTCCCATGAACGGCGTCATCTGTCCCAAGAATGCTTTTTCATAAATGTCCGTGTAGTTAATGGCGTGCACGATCGCCTGTCTTACGTCGCGAATGTTCGTGGGAAACAGGTTCACGTTCAACCCGGTCAATTCAATTTCCATAGCCCACGGAGGTAACTTCAGATAAGAGTAGGTTTGCGGAGATGCAGTGACGAGATTCCAGTCCGGCGTCTGTATTGCAGCTATTTGGACAGTGTCCGAGGAAAGATCAGTCCACCTAGCCAAATCATCACCCTTCGCGTAGATGATGACATTCTTAGCGTGCCCAGGATCGTTAAGCGGTTGCAAGGCTATTTCATCTGCAGTCATGTTTTCACCCCAATATCGGGGGTTCTGGGCGAATTTCACGTACGCATTCTCCGATAGTCCTGTGACCATGTAGGGGCCTGTTCCCGGGATGGGATGCTGATTGAAGTAGTTGTTGAATGCGGCTGGGGTTCCGAAACCACCATTATCTAACACGAATTGAGTATCGAATAGGAACCCCTCGAAGGCTACAAGTGTGCCAGGGAACCATTCGAACGGTGCAGCCAGCCGGAAGACAATCTGGTAGGGGCCAGTAACGTAGATCGGCCAAGAGCTATCCATCATAATGCTGAGCAGAGCCTGCGACGGGTTTACGAGCCCACTCTGCGTCATCAGAGCGATTGTTGCGGGACCGAAATTGACAGGCGACATATCGAATAGATTGTACGATTCGAGCCATGCTGAACTGTTACCTGACAAGTAGTAGAAGCCATACATTTCACCCCAAACCTGATAGGCGTTGAACGCGTCCCCGTTAGAGAAAGTAACGTTCTGTTTGAGATTGAAAGTGTAAACTTTGCTGTCACTGGAAATCGTCCAATTGTCAGCTAAACCTGGGAGATACTGAATAATACCCTGCTGATACTCGGAAGTCACATTCACAGTCACCATTGGCTGATACACAGCTGTTGAAAGCCAATCTGGCCAGGGCAGTAGACTGACAGCATATAATTGATTCAAGTCATCTATAGGCCAGATGTAATCATCGATTGAGAGAGTATCCACAACCTTTGAAACGGCTTGAGTTGACATCGTAGTCGACTGAGTCTGCGTAGGCGTGGTCGAAGTATAGACGACGCCTACAAGAGCCGCTACAATCACAACAGCAATCACGATGATGCCTTGCGTTCGAGTCACGGCACGTCGCGAGAGGAAAAGCATGCTCAAAAATCTCCTAATGAGTCTCGGAAGCCTCCACCTCGCATATACAGGCTTTCTATTGACGGTATAGAGATTCTATTGACCTACAGTTGCGTCAGAGGCTTATTATGAAGATTTGCCCGGGCAATTTCCACGTGACGATTTGGACTCCTGAAATTCTCAAACCTCGAATAGTGCGGCTTGTGCAGAGGTTAATGACTATTTATCAATCAAGAAGACAAGTACTGTGACCAGTATGATGTCGTCGTTAGATCGTTGCATTGCTGCCATGGGTTTGGAAGAGCCGGACAGGGTTCCCTGCTTCGAGTTGGGTGTAAATCTCGCCACAATAGAGGGACTTCTCGGTCGCCAGACCATTTCGGCACCCCTAGGGTGCATGACTACGGATCAACTGAAGATTCTGGCACGTGACACTGTGGAAGCTTACTGCGCGGCCGGGTTCGACATGGTTCCTGCATCAGCCGGTCT
>CAZAGP010000185.1:0-4281 GCA_964484575.1 uncultured Candidatus Bathyarchaeia archaeon
CCGTAGCGGTAGACCGTTGTATCACATGTCCTGCATGACAGTCGAAGAAGCATCTTCTTCGTAGTCTTTGCGGTTCTCTTCAGCTTAGGAAACTTTTGGCCGCCATACCCGTGTTCATCGCGCTCATGGCGCCGGTTACCCACTGCCATGGCTCGATCTTTGCCTTTTTTGTAAATTGAGACTTGATGATCAGTATGAGATTTGCATTTGGGGCAGTAAGTGCGCATTTGCTTTGGTGTTTTCATACTGACCAGCTTGGGTTCGCTACCTAGCATTGAGTGTCGTATTTATTTCTGACGACCAGCCGGCATCTAGGAACTCGCTCTTACTTCTATGGCTTTAGCGGCACCTTGCTTTTCAAGGGCTTGGGCGTTCGGTACGGGAATGGAAGCCACATCTTCCTTCTTGAACGGTCCGTATATTCTAAGATCCACTCCCACAATTTCGGGGATATCTTCGAGAAATCGGACAACGCGTAATTCTTCGGTTAAGCCTTCCTTATTGGGTGAAGGAGTTCGCTCATCGAGTGTCGACAATGATTCTTTAATCTTTTCAAGTGCGGCGGATTCTTCTTCGGTTAAGGATGTTACTTGAATGGGAATCTGATTTTGTGCTGCGGCCATTATCTTCTGGATTCTAGTCTCGCGGAGTTCGTTTAGTAATCGTTCCGTCATCTGCTTCTCCATGAGTAGGAGTCGACCTTGTAGAGTGTGTTTGTCAGTAGCTGACAGCTCTTGATCAACGCCATTTAGGTACATGATTGTCCGACGGTAGAGATCTGCGGGTAGAGATTGAGGAAGTGAACTGGATTTCTCAGATTTCCATGCTTGATAGAGATCGCTGTACATGCTATGTCACTGGCCAGGCTATGCCCTTAGCAGCCAGCAGAACGGCTGCTGCTAAAGGTATTTCGACTTCTTCGTTCGCAAATGGTCCAAATTTCATGTCTCGTATTCTAATTTCTGGTGCAGTCTTCACGTAGACTCTTTGCATTCCTTCCAGGACAACAGGTTTATCGAATGGGTCGAAATTTTCCAATTCGTCCAAGGAGAGCATCGTGGCTTTCAGTCCTGTCTTACCATTTAGCGTTCCAGGCATTCTGATTAAGCGGTGTATATCGGTTGTGACCACTGTGTCAATGTGGGTTCTCAATTTTACGGCGTCCAATGATTTCTCCATTGCGCTCTTCCAGGTTCCCTCCGTCACTCGCCACCTATCTTGATAGTAACTCCACGGTATCTCCTTCAACCAGTCCTGCTCTATCGTTTCACGGTCACCGAGTATTTGGTTAACCGCTCCTTTAGAAAATCCAAGCTCCAAAAGTTGCTTCTTGTCGAAGGTAGTAATGACCTGCAGGATTCCTTTGGCAAGGCGTCCGCGCCAGGCTGGGTCGGTCACTTGTGGCCCAACGATCACGGTATGCTTCTCTGATGAGTATACGTCAGAAGGGCCCTGGTACAGTCCCTGTTCGGCCGGGTCAAGGCCAAGTCCTAAAACGTAGTCAACTATCTCTTTTCTCTGCCCATCATCCAGCGCTCGCAGTCTATCTGTAACCAAGTGCATATGATAACCCCTGTGGCCTGAAAAAAATAGATGAATTTCACTAGGCGGGATTCCGAAATCCTCAACCATAAACTCTCTTAATTTTATCATCTCTTCCTTCGCAGCGAACAGGCACCTGTCGCATAGCCAAAGTCTTTCCTCAAGTTTCTCGTGACCGCATTTCGGGCATTTTAACGGCTTACCGCCATTACCTGTTTCTTGGCATTTCGTACAAACCCATGAGTCATGTTTTTCTTTACATGGTGTTTCAAGATGGTCGGCGTCAACATCGAAAACGATGTCAGCCCCTAGCCAGCCTTTCTTCGCCATTTCTGCGTCGGGTCTTTCGTAATATGCCGTGGAATAGTAAACGTCTGACGGGGTCAATGATAAGAGGGCACCGTTGAAGGAGTCTAAATCCTTGAAGGCTTTGTGACGTATCATCATTCTTTCGCGAAATGTTAAGAACCCGAATTCCCGCTCCTTCATTGAGGATGGTGGAACTAGTGATTTCACGTGCTCTCGGTAATAGCGTAGAAACTGTTGCTTCAGAAAATTGAATCGTGCTCCATCATCTATTGTTGGCACTGCTTTTTCCCACCGTTAGGCTTGCGCGTCCACAACAAGATTAATACCGCAACAGAAACCGTTAACATCACACCTAACCATTCAAGAGGGTAGGTTAAGACATACAGACCTATCACTTCTGTCGGATGACTTAGTCGGATTACGGAACCCGATATCATCGTCAAATCACTCGTCCACCAACCGATCATGATGAGTCTTATGCCTAATGGTTTTGAAACTAGGACATTATAGCTTAGTCGAATTGTGGAATTTGCGTCATACCAACCAGAGTCAGAGGTAGTTTCGCCAAGCGGGGATGTCTTCACATCCAAGTAATACTGCACGCGGAACTTCGGAATTTCAACCGTGGATTGATTGATGGTTAAGTTTCCGCTGGAGATCAGATACCGTACGAGTCCTGCACTTGTGATTGACTCGATGGATATTCTATGGGTTGTTCCGGCCAGAAAATAGGCATCGTACCAGGAACCGCCTGCAACGTTTTCTGTATTATTGTCTATGAGTAGTCTCAGCGTGATTGAAGGGGGGAGTGATTGGCCAACAATTGATACGCGGAAGAATCCTGTGGCCGTTCTAGCATCAGCCTTGCCGAATCCCCAGGTCACTGAACCGGTTGACGCGAGCAATCCAGTCATTAGATCTTCGCGCGCGGAGTGTCTCAGTATGTCCGCTATTTGAAGAGCTGACAGATTAGGGGAGTATTGGAGCATGAGCGCGATAATGCCTGCAACGTGTGGCGCAGCCATACTTGTGCCTGCCAATACTCTGTGAAACTTGTCTGGGTCGTCGTTTCCCGAGCCTATTTGTGAAGATCTGGCTGAAGCAATGTACATTCCTGGAGCGACGATGTCTGGTTTGGTTCGGTTATCGCGGGTTGGACCTAGGGAGCTGAACGGTGCGATCTGTCCGATTTGGTACGCGTTTGATCCGTATGTGTTTCCGTCCATTCCCTTCCAAGTGGTTTTCGTCACGTATGCGCCTACGGTGAGGACGTTATGGGCTGTGCCTGGAATTCCGATGGTGTCGTTCGAATCTATGACGTATCCTTCTCCAGGGGTGAATATCGCAGCAGGATAAGCGCACGATGATGAATCTAACCACGAGTCCCAAATGCCGCTCGATTGAATTTTGACTGCTGTCAGAGTCACCTTCCAACCAGTCGTAGGTAAAGCGGTTGAAGAGCTGACTTCGAAGTAGGTCTCCCGCCCAGTGGTTGTGGAAGACAAACTCACTGTCAGGTTGCCGGCCTCGATCGACGCCACACCTGATTTGAGTGATGAGTATTCATGGCCGTCAGGGGTGACTAATGTTGCGTTGATTTCATCTTGAGTGGATCGCCAAATGTCAATCTGTATATCGTTCGTTTGAGGTTTCGTTTCTATGTTGAAGGTAACGTTTTTTTGAAATGACAATTGTCCGTGAATGTGAATCTGATCCTGAGCTTGGTTGCCTGCCGCTACTACAATGGGAGTGCCCTTACTAACGATCGCGTCAAGGGCTTGCTCCAAAGCGTCTGTGCCGTCGTGGCCGCCGATGTTCCCGCCCAAGCTGAGGCTAATAACAGCTCTCATTCCGAGCTGCTGCGCTTTCTTCAAAATGTAATCAATGCCATCAAGAATGTGCGCATCATCAAATGTCCAACTGCTTCCGTTACAGATTGGGTATCCGCTCTTGACGAATATGATACTTGCGCCAGGCGCGACGCCAAGGTAGTTTCCGGTCGCGCGTCCAGAGCTGGCTGCGATGCCTGCGATGTGTGTGCCATGGCCGAAGGTATCTATCTCGGGGCATGATCCGTCTTGTATGTCTGACGATGTGCATTCAAATCCGTAATCATAACCTGCAGGTGATCTCCCGGGAGTGGTTTGGTCCCATACGTAAAGGATCTTTGTGCTTCCGTTTGGGAACGTGAAATCCGGATGGTTGATGTCTATTCCGGTGTCGACAAAGCCAATTATTACTCCGGTTCCTGTTACGTTCCTGCCGTAGGCGTCTTTCAAAAAATTCCACACGGCGGGTGCTCCAATATCAGGGACGCTCTTGTCAAGCATAACATGCAACAGATGAGGGGGAGCTACCCTTTTGATGAACGAGAACTGTTCGATTCTAAGCAGTGCAAAGGAGTCTGCTCGGATGACCGCAACTGGTCCT
>CAZAGP010000186.1:0-3514 GCA_964484575.1 uncultured Candidatus Bathyarchaeia archaeon
GTATAATCTGTATGCGTCGCCTATGTTGTCCGGAATATCCGCAAGGACAAAGGCAGTGCTCTGTAACTCAATGTTCTCTAGCGCGTCCGTGAGCCGCACTAGGTTCACCAAGTCGGACGACAGCGACCTCCGGACTGTTCCACCGCTCTGGAGAATGAAGGGCACGGTTGAGCCTGGACTGTAGTAGACGCTGCCTCCATTAAGCGGATGAGCACCTTTGTCGATTAGGCTGTGTAGCGTGATGTTTTTGGGGGCCTTCGCTAACGCCTCTGAAATGATGCCCTCGGAAATCCAGGCAAGATTCTTTCTCCGATCTATTTTGGCTCCGTTATCCTCGAGCAGCCCGAGTGCATGCTCATCCTGCACGGCTACTCCAACTTCCCCAAGAGCCCTCATCGAAGTCGCATGAACTGAATCAAGTTGGCCTCGGCTGAATAGTTCAGTGGAAGGGTTGAGAGGAAATGTCAAATCTTTTCTCTCCAATTGCGAGCTTCTACAGGAAAGTAACCTTTTCCCTAAGAGTGATTCCTCTCCTTTTCATTTCTCGAACAAATGCGGCCGCCGGGACGGCGACTTCTAGGGGTTTAGCGCCTACCGGGATTTCACCCCTAGCCATCATAATGGCTACGATGGAGGCGTGCCAACCCGTGGTGCGCTCCATAAATAGCTATTTGACTCGGAAGCGACACGATTGCCATTAACGGCCCGAATCACCACTTGATTATTTTGACTCCGCGAATCGAAGTGTAACCGGCGTCTCGTGTTACCAAAGCCTCTCCGTAGAATCTTGCAATGCCCGCGATAAGTACGTCAAATTCGCCAATCATCTTTCCTCTCTCCCTCAATTCCTTGTAGATTTTTGTGGCTTCTTCCGCTGCTCCAAATGAAAAGTCGAGCACAAGGAGACTTGATAGTGAACCCCTAACCTTACCAAGGTTTTCATCCACCTTCGAAGAGAGGTGCGCGCCTTTCAGGAGTTCGTAAGCTGTAACGATCGTTGTAGCAAGCGAACTCTGCTGCTCCCTCAGAGTTCCGATCTTTTCAATTGCGTCCGCATCGCCCTTCAAAAGAGATACTAGGATATCTGTATCCAGTACGACCAAGCTAAAACTCAACTCTTCTCGAAGTCACCCGCTCTCTATCTTTCAGGACTTGAGCAAACACTTCGTCTATATCATCCCCCACCCATGCCCCTGCAAAGTCCAGAACGGACTTTTTGTTACTCTGGTCAGCCATCCTGAGCACTACGTCAGAAAAGGATTCGTTGGCTCTTTTCAGCTTTCTCAGAGTTGCGTATGCTTTTTCGGAGAGCGAGATGACCTTTGTCATACACCGTCGCATGTGCATGCGCATGTATATGCATTCATTCTCGATTTGCAACTGTATCGATTTGCAACGGATTCGAGGCGGATGTTCACTCCATTCTCAGCAGATCGCCGCGTCGTATTGTACCACCCCCCAGGACGTCAGCGTAGATACCGACGTTCGCTGACAATACACCGAAGCCTTCTGCTTCGATTCTCGGAGTGTGGAGAGCGACCGTTCGAAGGATCCCGGGATCTTTGGGAAGATCGGCCTGAGCAAGGGTTGTCATCACGCACCGAGGACATGGCGCGATAACCTTCAAGCGGGCTTGCTCCCCGATGCTGAGTGTTCGTCCGATCCATTCGTTTTCAACGAAAGCATTCGCACTCGAAGTAGTTTCTATAACAATGTTTGGTCTGAATCGTCTGACTTCGAAGCGCCCCTGAGGATAGAGTTCCCGGAGGCGGTTAAGCGTGCTCGTCGTCACAAGATGTACAATGCCAAAGTCGAAGAAACTATTCGGAGGCATCGCTTCGTCGGTGACCGTCTCCCGATAGGCTAAACCTTCCATGTCCGGCCAGTACTCCTCAAAACTAGCCTTCTCAAGGGCCGCGGCTGCGAACCGCACCTCCCGACTGAATACCTTGGACAGCATAGACTCAAGTTCGGCCTGGGACGAAGTTACCGATGACCCGTCAGGCAAAGTAATTCGAACAGGCGGCATCGGTGAACCGAGCAGAGGTGGTTCGATGAAGGCGGCGTGGAAGTCGAAGAGCTTCGCCCATTTCAATGGATTTTTCGCACTAGCAATCTTACCTGTTGACTGGTCGAATAAGGCGTAGACGCGGTCGCCGAGTAATCCTTGTTCAGTTAGTTGCGCCGCATTCAGCTCCTCACCCATCATAGACTTGACGGGGTAACGTAACAAGGAAGTCACTGTACCAAGAACGATTGACTCAGTTCTCACCTCGCCCCCAGAAGTAGGCATCCTTCCGGTTCGACCTGCTAATGGAGCGAAGATCCGTTGTTCCTGAGTCCGCTCGGTTATACCCGAAGAACGTAAGTCAGCCAATGAAACCTCTTTCTGAACAATTTCAAGCCCATGCATCCACTTGATTTGCATCAGATTCGTTGGCTTTCCATCAACGATTTCTAGGCTCCCGTCGAAGAGACCCGTTACTGCCTGAACTTCTTCACCCCCGTGCATGTGAGGGTTGATTGTGGCCAATGTTGTGATACTTTTTGAGCGAAGCTTCTCTAGCAGCTCCGTCAACCATTTTCTTGTCTGGAGTGCTTTATGCCGCAGCAGTACGTCAGACAGAATGTCTAACCCGACTCGGCGGGGTTGAGTTGATGCAATTGCCTCGTTTATCTGGATGTTTAAGTCGGTTAAGTTGCCTATGCCCCTTCCCGGGATAACGCTCGAAGCGGGCGACACGGGTTTGTCGCTACACACTAATGACTTGACATTTTCAGCACGTTCATTTGTTACGATCTGTGACGACGAGAGGGTTCGACATACAAGCAAGGCAGGGTTTTGTGCGGCCCTGAGGAAATTACCGATTAGAAGAGGCACCTCATTCCCTGTCGGCGCGACTAGAACCACAGCAGAGCCGGTCAGGAATCCGCCATTGAGTGCTCCGTCCAACCTACCATAACCGGTGGAAACCCTAGCTCGAATTCCGGCACCAATCGGCTTCCCAGTTTCTGTCAAGGTGCGAGATGCCTACTTACTCAGCTTCCCCGATCTGAACTATTTACATTTCCGCAATGAGATGTGTGCTCGAGTTCTCTTCAGGACGCGTACACGCAAAGATTTACACATCACTTGAGGATACGGTTCACGACTTCGACGAATATGTCTTAGAAACTATGGATGAAAAATGAGCGTTCCGCGCAGTTGGTGCAAGAGACAATCGCTGCGGCATCGAACCTCCGACGACTGGCTACGGGCCTAACGGCAGCTTATCGACGCCGTGTGCTTTCATAATATTTCTGACGACATTGTCCAAGTCCTTCTGGATGTCTGGCCGCAACGGCTCGGGTTTGTGATCTCTGATTATCTTGCGCGCAATCTCTTTTGCTCTCTTGAAGGTGTCCTTTGATCCTTGTTCCTTCCACAGTTTCAGGTCCTGTCTGTCAACCAGCTCGGAGGGGATGAAGAGTTCTTTCTTGAACCACTCAACCGTATGCTTGTCGGCGAGAAAGT
>CAZAGP010000187.1:0-2856 GCA_964484575.1 uncultured Candidatus Bathyarchaeia archaeon
GAGATGCTTTCACTGGCCAGCTGAAAGAAGACGTCGAGTTTCCTTCATGGAAGGCACCTAACTATGATATTTCATGGGCGGTCGGCGACTCGAACGGCAGAGGACCTCACATCCTAAACTCTCTGGAACTGGATTATCAGAAACACTACGAGCACATTGGTCGAATCTTTGAAAAGTACCGGACGGCGGAAGAGAAAGAGGTACTTTACGAGGAATATTTCACGGAAGACGCGGAGGTTGTAATCGTCGCCTTTGGGATCGCATCTAGAATCGCTAGAGGAGTCGTCAATAATCAGCGTAAGAACGGTAATCGAGTAGGATTGTTCAGGCCAATCACGCTCTGGCCCTTCCCCTCGAAGGCCCTCCGAAAGTTGGCTAACGAAGGAAAACGGTTCTTGGACGTTGAGTTGAGCACGGGGCAAATGATTGAGGACGTGCGCCTTGCGGTCGGTAGCGGAGTCACCGTTAACTTCCTCGGGAGATGGGGTGGAATCGTACCCACCGAGCGTGAGTTGGAACGTGAAATCCGAAGACTGGAGATAGTTGCAGCATGACCCAGCAATCCGCCCTCAAAGTGAAGGTTGGAAGAATCAAATCGCTTACTGAAAACCCTACCCACTACTGTGCCGGGTGCGAGCATGGGACGCTCACGAAACTGATCGCGGCAGCTATGGACGATCTTAACATCCGGGAGAAGACCGTTATGATAGACTCCGTCGGTTGCAGTGTGTTAGCATTCAACTACCTCAACTGTGACCATGTTGTTGCTGCACACGGAAGAGCACCCGCAGTGGCCGCCGGCGTCAAACGCCTAAGACCAGACCTTACTGTGTTCACCGTGCAAGGAGACGGAGACGCTATATCCATAGGGTTACTTGAAACGATCTATGCCGCTAAGAGAGCAACCCCGATAACAATATTCGCGGTAAACAACGGCATCTACGGAATGACAGGCGG
The DNA here is from genome assembly GCA_964484575.1 of uncultured Candidatus Bathyarchaeia archaeon. GTDB lineage: Archaea > Thermoproteota > Bathyarchaeia > 40CM-2-53-6 > 40CM-2-53-6 > FEN-987. Next base: position 958 of record CAZAGP010000187.1, read on the forward strand.
ACAGATGGCCCCAACAACCCTCCCAGGCCAAGTTACGACAACCACACCGTACGGACGTGATCCAGCGTTAACTGGGACGGAACTCGACATATCGAAGCTGATAGGGCAAATAGACGGCGCCGCATACGTTAAACGGACGAGCTTAGTCGTAAGCGAGATATCCACCCCCAGAGGAAAAGTGTACACGATTAAGAATCTGCTTGAATCGAAAAGGACCGTCGAGAATGCTTTCAGAGTCCAAGCTCTAGGCGGCTTCGCCTTCGTTGAGTTACTGAGCACGTGTTCCGTGAACTGGAAGATGTCCGTGCTTGACGCTAAACGGCGCGTCAACGATGAAGTAATCAAACGTTTTCCGCTAGGACTCTACCGGGACACTTATGGAGTTGAAAAAGCATAACGAAGATGAAGGTTCTAGTTGCCGGACACGGCGGCCAAGGCATCATGCTCCTAGGAGACTACATGGCGTACGCTGCAATGCTTCAAGGTAAACACGTGGCTTACATCCCATCCTACGGACCTGAGACTCGAGGAGGCAAAGCGAAGTGTTACGTGATAATCTCAGACGAAGCAGTAGATAACCCGATCGCGGAAGAACCGGATGTTGAGCTGATACTGAATCAGCCATCAATGGACTTCCTCCAGGATCTACACTCAAAGGGGTTGATCATCTACAACCAGTCCCTAATCCAAACCGAAGTGGACCGTGACGACGTAGAAAGCTTCGATATCCCAGCAACTGAGATCGCAGAGAACCTCCGCAGCGAAGTGCAATCGAAGAGTGACACGAAGATGTTCGCCAACGCGGTAATGTTCGGAGCTTTCCTTGAAATGTGCGCACCAGACCTTAGCAGTCAGATTCTGAAAGAGACTTTGAACCATTTCCTAGCAGGCAAGAAAGATTCCCTCATATCACTCAACTACCTAGCGATCGAAAGGGGGAAAGCGTTCGTGAAATCAAACAAGGAGAACCGGGGAAAACCATCACCCTACCCTAATATGCCCGGCCGGGCAACACAGTAACTTAACCGCACCAGTAATCCGGAACATCAAACGTCCCACCGCCGCTTCCTTCCGCCTTCAAAATGCACGCAGGACAGAAGCGTCGCCGTCCCAGTCTAGCGACCGAAGCTTCATGTTCAGTGAGCCAGTACAGTTTCCCGCAAAGGGTACACGTCTGTTGAGTCGTTACGATCTTCAGTGAGTCCTTTCGAGCTATGAACTCCGCAACTTCATCAGCCACTCTCTTGTCTACACCTAACGCTATGGAACGCTTCGGTTCAGGGGAAGGCGAGCCGATATCACTGATCAATATCTTATCCTCCCAAGTCACCCACACATCGAAGCTCCCCTGAATGGCACAGTCGCGATCAAGCTCGTGGGAGAATCCTAGCAGACATTCACGATGTGTCACGTGACACATTCCGCCTTCAACGTAATTCATACACATCGTAGCAGGATCCCCAGTGCAGTTGGAAATTGCGAACCTTCGCGCTTTTAATTTACTTACGAGGCCCCAGAACTAGTATTACGCGGCTGCAGTTCCCTCGCTAACTCGTACTACTCTACAGATAGTATTTATACTAAATTGGAAAGATTCTAGCCCTGGCCAATCAAAGGCAGCAATGCAGGCTTAGATTCATGGTCGTACTCTCCGACAGAATCGCCAATCTACATGTCTCTCCAATTCGCCGCGTCACCGCCCTCTTCGCTGAAGCAAGCACGCGGAAGGAGCTCATCTCATTCGGTGGGGGTGGACCCAGTCTACCACCACCTCCTGAAGTTGCAGAGGAGATAATTCGGAGGATAAGAGAAGATCCGCAAGGGAGTACAGCGTACTGCGGAACCCGCGGGTTTCTCGAGCTTAGGAAGTTAATTGGGGAAGACTGGGTGAAGCATGAT
>CAZAGP010000188.1:0-2676 GCA_964484575.1 uncultured Candidatus Bathyarchaeia archaeon
GCACTAGGGCGGGTATAAATTGTCATGGCCATAAAAAAAGAACAAAGAATGAAATACTTGGCTCTCTTGAAGAAGATGGTTGGAATGAATGAAGCAAGCACAAGTACCAGCAAGCTGGAATAGAGACTTTCCGTTAGGAAGGAAATATCGCTTAGCACCTGATCAGACCAGGTGATGAATGCCGCCATGGCAAGGGCTGCGAAGGGAGAAAGAAAAGGAAATGCCTTATAGACGGAGTAAACCAAAAACAGAGAGGATAATAGCGTTATGCAGGTCTGAACGACGATGATGCTGAAGAGCTTATCTGAGAATAGTAAGACCATCTGCATGAATAAAGGATAACCGGGCGTCCGGTAAGAAAAATCCGGCAAGTATCCCTTGCTCATTTGATATATGCTAAGGTAATAGTTACCATAATCGGGCTGAAAGCTGGGAACTGGGTAATAAAGAAAAAAGGGCAATCGAGTGAGAAGAAATGTCAGGACGATGAGGGAAGTTGAAATCAGCAGGATTACCCGTTTAGACCTACAAAAATTGACAGCAAAAGACCTTTGCATAACTACTTATTAGATTGACCCCCGTACCTTCTTGGTGTTGACTGGTTAAGAAATCATGGCTCAAAAATATTTCTGATAATTTGTCGCCAATGGTTTATAAAAACACGAGGTAACTATATGATATTGCATGCCTATGCTGATTTTTTATGTCATATTCCCTTCAGCACTTTTATAGATTTCATGGAGGGATTATGGGATATAAAACCCTGGACCAAAACATGAGCTTCGCCGAAGTCGCCCTGGCCAGCTCCATGGAAAATAACCGCAGTCTAAAAATGATGGAAAAAGTTAATCAGATCATCGACTGGTCCCCTATCGAAACCTTATTGATGGGACATTATCAGGCCGGAACCAGTAAGGAAGGCGCCGATGCATACTCCCCTTTAATGCTGCTAAAAGGATTATTACTCCAAAAGTGGTTTCGCATTCCCTCGGATCCCGAGTTAGAAAATCAGATCAATGACCGTGTCTCTTTCAAAAAGTTCTTAGGACTTCCTTTGGATCAACCCTCTCCAGACCATTCTACTTTTTGCCGATTTAGAAGCAGGTTGTCGAAGAAGGCCATGATCAAAATCGACAATAGTGAAGTTCTTCTCCAGTTTTCCCAGAAAGGTTTAACTATCCATGAAGAGATCGCCGTTGATGCCCGATTAGTCCTATCTGCCCGCCATCCTCTCCGCCATGAGGAGAGGAAAAAACTCCAGGAAAAGCGAGAAACCCCAGAGGGCAAGCTGGACAAGAAGGGGAAGCCCCTGAAGTTCTCCAGAGAGGTAGAATCGGACTGGACCATCAAGAACGATAAACCCCACTATGGTTTAAAGGAGCATGCCTCGGTCGATATCCACCATGGCTTTTTATTGGCCACAGAAATCACCCCGGCCTCTCATCATGACTCTCTTTATCTTCCTTATTGTACGGCTGCCAGTTGTCACACGGCGCAACCCATCGGGAAAGTTTATGCTGATAAAGGGTACTTTGGAGAACCGAACCGTTCTTTTCTTTGTTTGAACCATATGGAGGACGGCATCATGCGCAAGGATACCACGACGGCCAAGATGACCCATTGGGAAAAAGAACGCAACCAGCAGATTTCGAAGAAGCGTTATATTGTTGAGCAGTATTTTGGTTTGAGTCATCTGTATCCTAGGGCTTTCCGGGCCAGGTTTCCCAGGATCATTACCAATATGATCGACGTCTTGTGTCGCCAGATGGCCTTTAATCTTTTTAGGGGGTCAAAAATTCTCGTACCCGCATAAAGCGAAGAAGAGGTATGCCCAAAGATAGAAAAATGGGCAAGATCCTCGATAGCGAGTAACGATTGTAAACTGAAATTACTTTTGTAATAGCGTTATTGACTCTTGACGGATATCCGTCATAGAAAATGAATCTCTAATTTTCATTGAAAATTGGGGAACAAAGAACACTTTTAACGCTTCACTAAAAATTCGAAGCTCTCAGCAAATTGTAACCAAAATTTGCAGATTCTCATTTCCCTAGTATTGCTCCATTTTATAGAAGGGAAAAACTGAGATCGATCAGGCCGCTTTGGCAGCATTATCGGCGTTGATAACAGGCTTGCAGATAGTTTTTTCGGCGATCCCACAAAGCAGGAGAAAAATTGCGATGATCACTAAAAAATCGGACGCCCATACGAATCGGGGGATAGGAACAGCGAATAGGGATTGAAGGGCAATATGGGCAAAATGAGCAAGGATCAAGGAACAAGCCGCAAACGCCACCCGATTATGCAGTCCCAGAATTACCACGAAGCATAAGCCGTATATTACCCAGGGGCGGATGATTTCGGTTCGAATCCGGGCAACGACTGGGTCTGTGAGGCCGTATATCCAAAATTTAAAACTGAATTTTAAATAGTCTTTCCAGTGCTTCTCAAGGATCGGGGTGGCAATGTTCATTAAGAGTCCCGGCAGATCCTGGTGATTGAATCCCGGTGGTATGGCAACATAATATAGATTGGCATTAATGTAATAAACCATCCGTAGGAATTCGGTTTGATACAACGCCCTGACTTTTTGATCTTCAATCCTTTTCCTTTTGAGCGCATCGATCAACCACAGCCTTGATTCTTCGTCCGGCATCAGCGCGACGTCTTCCGGCT
>CAZAGP010000189.1:0-3305 GCA_964484575.1 uncultured Candidatus Bathyarchaeia archaeon
TCCCTAAACCTGTGCAGAAGCCGTGTCCCATCTGGATAGCCTCGAACCCGAGATCTACTGGGGAACTTGAGGGTCCTGCTGGAGAGATTGAGAAGAACATTGACAGAGTTGGCAAGTATGCTGACGGTTGGATGACAACGATGGTGGACCCAGAAGAGTTCAGGGAGGACGCGGCTAAAGTCATGGAGGCTCTGCGGAAGCATCACCGTGAAAGCAGCCGGTTCGGAATGTGCTTGTACTACAACGTGAACATGAACGATGATAAGCACAAGGCCGCGGCGGAGTCTACGGATTTTCTTATGAAATATTACCGGGAGGACCCATCCGGCATTTTAGACAAATGGGTGGCTTTCGGTAATCGGAAAGATTGTGCTGAGAAACTGGAAGGATTCGTCAAGGCTGGAGTGAACACGTTCTCAATCCGTTTCGTCGCATGGAATCAGGTTGAACAGTTGAAGAGGTTTAGTGAAGAAGTTCTCCCGAGCTTCTGATACTCATCCAGCAATGCTTGTTGAAAATACTTGTACTTCCACGAAACTGATTGAGGCTAAGGCCTTTAAGGTTCAACATATCTACAGCAATCAAGTTTCAGCTCAAAACCTAGAAAGTGCTCGAAGAGAAACAGATTCCTCTCTTCCTGTCGAGTCCGACGAGTCCCAAGCGAATTAGAGTACAGAAAAGCGGCACAAATATTCTACCGAAACTAACCTTGCCGTTTGGTTACTAAGCGAGCGAGTTGTTTCCGAAATTATGGCTCGGACGGAAACATTAGTCACCATTGGAATAGCGTCTAAAGCTCTTTATATGGATCGGAGTTTCTCTCATTAATGAGATTTATGGGAAATCAATTAACAATTTCCAAAATTGCTACGGGCGTCTTGATCATCTTATTGGTTGTTGTTCAGAGAACTCCTACCAGCTTTGCACGAATATCTCCCGCCCAGCAAACGGGAGGGACACTGACTGTTGCGTTGTCTGTGGAGCCAGACACGTTCAATGTATACACATCCACGCTCGCAGTTGAGGATGTTTTCATAAACGCATTCTACGACACCCTTTTTGTTGAAGGACTAGACTCCGCTATGCACCCGAAGTTGGCTACGAACTACTCGGTTAGTCCTAACGGCACTGTTTGGACGATCGATATCGTTCACAACGCCACTTTTTCAGACGGCACACCCTTGACTGCTGAAGACGTCAAGTACTCCTATGATCTTCTTGGTCTATCTGAAATAACTTACATACAGGTGGTTGATAATTACACTCTGAACTTCAACCTCAACGCTGCATACTGGAAGGACTACGTTCTACGAGATCTATTCGGAAGCTACTACGGAAAGATCGTGCCCAAGCATATATGGTCCAAATTGAGTGACCCCTACACATACAATGATACGAACCCGGTGGGAAGCGGACCCTGGATACTGGACACTTGGGTGAGAGGACAATATTTGACAATCAGAGCCAACAAGAACTACTGGGGTGGAGCACCGAAACTTGATGAAGTGACCTTCGATTTCATACCGAGCATGGACACGCAGGTACTCGACCTTGAAACCGGAGTGGTCGACATGATTTACGTGGACCCGTCCTACGTATCAACGCTCTTAAATGTACAAAACGTCAAGATAGCGACAATCCCTCAACTGTATAACGAATTCATAGCATTTAACCTCAACCGATATCCATTTGGCGTCAAAGAGTTTAGACATGCGCTAGCTTATGCCCTTGACTCGAAGACGCTTGTCCGCCAAGTCCTCTTCGGCTTCGGACTTCCAGGGCAACAGGGGTGGGTCACTCCAGGCGACCCGATATTCTACAATCCAAACGTCACGCAATACCCCTACAACGTGACAAAAGCCAACCAAATTCTGGACAGTCTCGGATGGAAAGAAGGCTCAGATGGAGTGCGCACCACGACGAATGGAACGAGACTCGAATTCCCATTTCTGGAAGCCTCAGACAGCGCCACCTACCTCCGAATTGGAGAGTTCATACAGAGTAACTTCGCGCAAATTGGTGTGAAGCTAGACCTCGTACCTACAGCATTCAAAACGGTCATCTCGCAAGAGATGGCGGGAACGTATACTATCGGAATGTTCGATTGGTTCAGCATCTCTGTCGAACCCACAAAAGATCTGCAATACATGTTCCTTCCAGGCGCATTCCTCAATGTCTACGGCTATAACAGTACGGAATTCAATAATTTGTTTTCTCATTACGGTCTCGCGTCAAACTTCGATCAATATCGGAACGACATCTTTCAGATGCAACAGGTTCTCTCGGATGACTTACCGATCTTGACCTACGCATTTAGCGTCTCCATATGTGCCTATAGAACTGACAAATTCCAGGGCTGGGTCGTTCCGGTTATCTCGGACGATCCGTATCAAGGCATCTTAAATTGGTACAGTCTGATGGACCTTCAACCTGTCACTGCAGCCACAACGTCGGAAAACATGACCCAGAGCACTACCACACAAGCCACGACAACCGCAATTCCTAACTGGTCGTGGGCGGGTGTGGTGGTAGTCGCAGCTGTAATACTGATTGCAGCGATGATGACAAGACGTAAGAAACAAGCCTAACTTAACCTAGTATCCGCATACCTTCCCTGAAAGGCATGCGGATTCCTTTTCACTAACATGCACGACCGTCAGGAAGTGTTAATTCGTGGGATTTACCTCAGCTCTCCTTCAGAAAGCCGCAATGATGCTGGCGACTTTCTATGTTACATCAACTGTAACCTTTCTTTTGCCCAGACTTACACCCATTGACCCCAAAGCACTCTTGGCTACCAATCCAAGACTATCGCCGGAGATCCGTGCGGACGTAATAGCATCCTTTGGTCTTAACAAACCATTGCTGGATCAGTACGTTATCTTCTACGAGAATTTGTTTCGAGGAAACCTAGGATATTCATTTCTGTACCGCGAGCCTGTATTAACGGTTCTAATGACGAGGCTACCATGGACAATTCTGCTTCTCGGTTTATCGACCGCCATCTTCATTGCGGTTGGGATTGTGGTCGGAGTATTGCAAGCCTCGAAGTATGGAAGCAAGCTTGACGTGGCTCTTTTGTTGACTTCGCTTACCGCGAGTTCACTTCCCTTCTTCTGGGTTGCAATCATTTTCATATACCTATTCGCTTTTGTGATTCCATTATTCCCAATTTTCGGGGCAATGACGCCTGGAGTGACGTTTCCGAACTCCTTTGATATGCTAAGCGATATTGGATGGCACCTAGTGCTTCCCGCAGTCACCATAGTGCTCGTTAACATCTCTAGATACTCGTTCTATTTGAG
>CAZAGP010000190.1:0-2780 GCA_964484575.1 uncultured Candidatus Bathyarchaeia archaeon
GCGCGCAACCTTGTCGCTGGTCACCCTTCGGTATTCGTTCAGTCCCCAGAGGGTGGCCAAGCTTTCGTAGAATGAAGAGTGTCTGGCACCTTTTGCCGAATCGCAGTTCCATCCCCCGTCGGGCCACTGCCATTCGATTAGAGACAGCACCATTCTTCTAACCCGCGGGTCTTCAGCCATGCCGAGTCTGCTGCACACGCCAACGGCGTTCCCTGGCTCCGACGCGTGAGACCTCCAGAGCCCATCGATTTTGCGGGGCCTCGGTCCTTCCCATCCGCCTTTGGCCGTGAGTCCAGCCAGGACATGATTCGAAGCCTTCAGTGCAACCTTGTCGGAGGGCGGAACGCCGAGCTCAACTGCCGAAACGAGGCGCCAGTGTGCCCCAGACCACTTTCGATACCAGTGGACACCAAACCCTCCGTCTGAACGCTCCCCCGATAGAAGGGCCCTGAGGCGCCCTCCCCTGGGAATCTGTCGCCTTGCTTCCAAAACCAGGTCGGAGTTTTCTGACTTCCCCAAAACGTCGGTGAGAGTGAAATAACGTACCGAAGGATCTTTCGAATGCAGGAGCCAGTTGACGCCTGGATCGCTTTTGTACAACGAAGCCCGCCTGTCCCATCCTTCCCACGGTGGCTATATGCAAACCCCACAGAAGCGGTCGTAGCCAGGCGAAGCTTTGCCGTAACTAGGAGGCGTTGGCATACGGAAAAAGAGGGCGTCTCACGAGTGTTTACGCATGGCAGAAACATTCACGTGTACCCGATGACGGGCTGAGCGTGGTTCCTCTATGAGCGAAGATCAATTCCGCGAATGGGTCAACCGGAGGTCTGATCTGCCGCTGGCCGTGAAGGGGCACACCTTCGTTCTAAAAGGGGACAGCGTGATAACGGTGGATGGCGGTAAGTTCCTCTACGAAGATGCCCTCGCACTGGTGAAGCTACTCAATTCGAAAAGCCCTTTCAATCAAGTCAATGCCACTCTGATAATCGCCGAGAGGAATGGGGCCCTGAGGGTCGCCGTTCTAGTTCTCATAGCCGTAATCATCACCGTCGTCATTCTTTTTGCGCTCCACTAGCGTACGTCTACGGTTTGATCGTCACATAGAAGAGCTCTGTAACTCCGGCGGCAGGGACCTTGATCACGCCAAAATTCATGTTCCCTGAGGCATCGGTCCAGGCGTACACCGCGTTCCCGACGCTTCCCTGTCCATAGTTTGTCAGCATGTTAGCCACCTCGCCCACGGTCTTGTTGCTCCCGACGGCGCTTAGCGACGCGCTCCCTACGTTGACCCATACTGTGGGGTTGACCGAAGTTGCGTTCACAAGGGTGTACCCCCTGGACGCTATCAGCGAGTCTATCTGACCTATCACGGCTCTCATGGTAGACGTCGTTGTGGTGGAGGAATTGGTTATGCCCAGATTCTCGAAGGCTACCGTCGCATCATTCCCCACCCCCACCGTTCCCGTCGACGGATTGACGGCGGTCATGAATGGAAGCTGGGTCACCACCCCGGATGATCCAGGGTTGGTGTAGATGGCAACGAAGTAGGTGAGCTCTCCTCCGACGGAATACAAGAGGTACGAACCGAATCTGTAGTTGGGGAGCAGGGTCAACTGCGTCCTAATCTGCTGATTGGTCGTGAGCGCATTCTCAGCTGCGGTAGGACCTATGATCAGAGACGACGTGGATGGGTTCTGGTAGAGGTAAATCTGGCCGAGTCTGTCCCCTCCGTAGGCGACGTACAGCGCCCCCAGGTTCTTGCTAACCACTCCCTGGTACTGCACGAGCTGCAGGCCAACAAAGTATGTGCTGTTCCCCACAGCGAACGGGATGTACTGCACCGTGCTGTTCCCCGCCCTCTCGTAGAACTGCGTCCCGGCCCTGAACACGAAGGGGTCGCTGACATGGTAGACGAAGTCGTAGTCGAGCTGGCCTGGGACGCTGGGGGAGCCCAGCAACTGCTCAGGATAGCGCAGCTGCGGGACGAGCCAGGCAGGGGGAGCCTTCCAGCTCGAGTAATAGTTCTGGTAGAACTGGGTGACAAAGTCGGAAGAGTTGGTCCCCAGGAGGTTCGAGACGGTATACCCCTGCATTGAGCCGTCCGCTATGTTCACGAGGACGACTCCAAAGAACCTGAGGTAGGGGCTCGCGGCGAAGCCCGACTGAAGCGGGTAGTCGATGTAGACCTGGACGGCATAGTACAGGTTCTTGCCGTCAGATACTATGTACGCGGATGGGTCCATGGTGAGCCCTGAGATGAGGACGTCGCCCACCCTCGCGAATATGTTCCTGTTCCAGAGCATGTTGATGGACTGCCCCGAGAAGGCGAATCCGAGCTGTCCCTCAGCGAAGGTGAACCACATGGCCTTCTGCAATCCGCCGAGTACGTAATCCGGCGCTCCGCTGTATGAGACGTTCTGAATCTCGTCGTAGCCGGGGACGTTCACGTACACGCTCCCGCTGAATCCTGAGCCTTCGCCATAATAGATGAGGGGTTCGGAGGATATTCCGAAAGCGCTCGTCGTGGGGACCACCGTCCCATTGTGGGTGTTGATGACGAGGACCTTCGCCGCGTGCGTGTAGATGAGGTGCTCGCTGATCCAGTCGGTGGACGGGAATGAGGGCGTCGTCGGGGAGACCCAGTACTCGGTCCCGTTATAGAAGACGATCTCCGAGCTTGCGAGCTGCATCCAGTTGTAGGCGCCGATTTCCTTAGTGTTGATGACGGTTGCGGCCTGCTGGTCCCACTGCCTGACCAAATTCAGTGTGGTCGTCGGGTT
>CAZAGP010000191.1:0-3485 GCA_964484575.1 uncultured Candidatus Bathyarchaeia archaeon
GGAGCAAGCGTATCGTTCCAGTAGGGTAAGAACCGGTTCACCGTATCCTTGAGTGATTCGCATTGTGGTATGTCGCTCTTGCTGAGGTCCCTGTAACGTGGGTCTGATCCTGGGTATCTTGCGTCAGTTGGCTCAAGCGGTGGCGGGGGCACGTCGTAGCTTCTCCTCCAGATGAGCACTTGTGCTTCTCCGAACTTTGCAGCCATCTCAGCCTTGTTGAGGCCTTGCAGGGCTCCGTAGTGCCGCTCATTCAGCCGCCAGGAGTTGTGGACGGTGATCCACATTTGATCTAACTCGTCGAGGACTATCCAGAGTGTTCGTATTGCGCGCTTCAGGACTGAAGTGTACGCGACGTCGAATACGTATCCTTCCTTCTGTAGGGTGCGTCCGGCTTCGTGAGCCTCCTCCATTCCTTTCTCGGAGAGGTCCACGTCTGTCCAGCCGCTGAACCGGTTCTCCTTATTCCAAGTGCTCTCTCCGTGTCTAACTAATACTAACTTATGCATGGTGCATCCTTGCGCGCGATTTCCTTAGAAGGTCAATGCAAGGTGGAGCATATGTTAGCTTCGGTTGAGTGTTAGATATTGATCCCAGATATTTCACCCTAGTATACTGGTGCGGGTTAAGGTGGTTAATTCTCGCAAGCTTTGATTAATGGGCCATTCTTCTAGGTTCGGGAAGAGAAATGAGTGAGGTTGCTAACGCGATCGGGACCATTCAGGACATTCTAGCCCCGGCGGTAATGATCACCGGTGTCGCCTTACTGTTGTTGACGTTCAACGCGAGGCATAGTGTGCTCGTGAACAGGATTCGACTGTTAGATGATGAGAAACGTCAGATCAACAGGAGGTTGGCGTCCTCGGGCGGTCTTGAGAATCATGAGGAGGCTCGATTGAACAGTATCGGAAACCAGTTGAATCTGCTGCTTCCACGATTAGCGTACGTCAGGAATGGAATGCTATGTCACATGATCGCGGTACTCTTCTTCGTTGTAACGTCGCTTTTGATTGGCTTAGGCCATTTACCAACCCTATCGCAGCCTACTCAGACAGCCATCAGCATTACGTTCACGCTGGGAATGTTTCTTGTTCTAATCGGGGTGGCTTTCCTAGCGTTGGAGATCTTCGTATCTTACAGGGTAATCCTCGTTGAGGTCACCGAGGACGCTAGGGCCTAACCTTCAAACAGCCTTATTCGCGGAAGTCTTTGAGCAGCGCGATTGTTTCCGCGTCAAGGTTTTTCATCTTTCCAAGGATGTCGCTGAGCGGAACATGGGACATGACGTTTCCCCGTAAACAGACCATTATACCGTAGTTTTGTTTCTTGATCGCTTCGATTGCGGCGACGCCTAGGCGTGTCGCGAGGATGCGGTCGTACGCGCTGGGTGAGCCTCCTCTAGTTACGTGGCCGAGCACGACCGCTCGAGTTTCAATACCCACCCTCTTCTCTATTTCGCGTGCAAGGATCTCACCGATTCCTCCCAGGCGGACGTGGCCGAACTCGTCAACTTTGCTTTGGTCCGTCGTCACGTGACCTTTGAGGGTGCACCCTTCTCCAACGACTACTATTGAAGTCATTCTCTTAGCGTCGTGCCGTTTCTTTAGGAAGTTGCAGATCTCCGAGATGTCGATGGTTTCTTCAGGGACAAGCGTGAGGTTGGCGCCGCTTGCGATTCCCGCGTATGCGGCGATCCAGCCGGCATGTCTGCCCATGACTTCAACGACCATTATCCGGTCGTGGGATTCTGCGGTTGTCTGAATTCGGTCTATTGCTTCAACGGTTACGTTAACTGCTGTATCAAACCCAAACGTCACATCGGCTAAAACGATGTCGTTGTCGATTGTCTTAGGGACGCCTACAACTTTCACGCCAAGTTGGGAGAATTTCGCCCCGACGCTTAGCGTGTCTTCTCCGCCAACCGCTATCAGCGCGTCGAGCCCTAACTGTTTGAAGTTTCTGAGAACCTGTTCTGGACCTTCTTTAGTCCTGAACGGGTTGGTTCTTGTTGTGTGTAGGATTGTGCCACCCAGGTTGATGATGTGGGAGACCTCGTTCCAAGTTAAGGGGGCTGCGTCCAGGTTGGTGAGACCTGCCCAGCCGTGTTTGATGCCTATGACTTCGTACCCGTACTCGTCACTTTTTCTGACTACTGCTCTTGTGACCGCGTTTAGTCCGGCGCAGTCTCCGCCGCCGTTTAGAATGCCTATCTTCAATCTTTCATTGCGTCCTCAACGGATTGATTCTCGATGACTAGCTTCTTCAGGTAGCGAGCCATCTTTAGGGGGTCGGAGTTTTGCCAAACGTTACGGCCAACGGCGAGGCCTACTCCTCCCGCGTCCAGGACTCCTCTAACCTGCCTAAGGAAGTCAGCGTCGGTTTTAGCCTTTGGTCCGCCGGACATGAAGACCTTGGTTTTCCCTGCACATTTTACAGCCCACTTGAACGTGTCCACGTCACCCGTGTATTTGATCTTCACCGCGTCAGCTCCGGCTTCGAGGCCTGCCCTAGCAGCGTAAGCCACTATCTCTGGAGCAATGTCGTTTTGTACGGCTTGTCCTCGTGGGTAAATCCACGCTATGGCCGCCATGTCGTGAGCGTGTGCTTCCTCTTGGATTCTGCCGAATTCCTCTAGCATGAGATATTCGTGTGCGCTGCCCAAGTAAATCGTGTAGCCCACAGCCTTTGCACCTATCTCTGCTGCTCGCTTGACGCTGCAGATCTGTCGCGCTAGGGGTTCACTCTTCGGGAGGCTGGTCTTCCCGTTCACTTTCAGAATTAGAGGGACCTTGCGATTGTAATACTTCTCGGCTACTCCTTTTTGGAAGATGACGCCGTTGAAACCGCCTTCTTCGGCGAGCTTCATTATGAATGCAGGATCATAGTTCTGTTCTGTGAAGTCGGTTGGTCCATGCTCCAGTCCCTGGTCATACGCAAGCAGAATACCCCTGTTGTTAGAGAGGAATGCTTCAATTCCCAAGCGATATCACGTGGTGAGAGTTAGAGAAATCATCGAGTTAAGACTTATCGTCTGTAATATCATCCAAACCCGTGAGGTATCTCATCCGGCACGGCGAAGCCCATTCTAGGATTCGGTTTGACGTGTGCCGAACACGAAAGTTGAAGATTTCCCTGCTTTGTCTACGTCAGAGCAATAGGGAGGCGAGCAGTCGTCTCAAGTGGAGTGGGCGCGGTTTGTGGTAGGCACCAAGGTCTAATACTTCCTCTAATCCCTCATAATCGAAACTCAATACCTATCACCACTACGCTGAATGTCGTTTCCATGTTATAGGTTGGTCAGGTGAAATCTCGATATAACGAGATTCGCACGATCAAAATTCTATTCTAAGAAAATGAGGAAAGAGAAGGTTCGATGGCCCTTAGTCCCTTATTGGACTACTTCGCCGGTCGCGAATCTGGGGCCTACAGTGTTGATCTTTACCTTCACTTTGTCGCCAGGCTTAGTTTGGGGCACGAAGACTACGAAG
>CAZAGP010000192.1:0-4280 GCA_964484575.1 uncultured Candidatus Bathyarchaeia archaeon
CGCGTCCACTGTGGTAATTGCGAGAGTGGCTGGCTCCACTGGACAACGCCTAGTCGCTCCGCCGATGCACCGTCCACCACCTCACCACCAAGAATCAAGCGATTTGCGATGCCTCGCCCGCACAGACGGGTGAGCCGCTGGGTCCCGCCCGCTCCAGGCAGAAGACCCAAACCTACCTCCGGCATACCGAGCTTCGCTTCCACCGCAGCGACGCGAATATCGCAAGCCAAGCCCAGCTCCAGGCCGCCACCCATGGCTGCCCCGCCTATCTCAGCGAGGGTAAGCAAGGGTGCCGACTCAATCCGGGCAAACAAGCGCTGCATCCGGCGCACCAGGTCCAGCATGACGTCGGGCCCTTCCAGCGTGCCAAAACAGGACTGCATCAATGCGAGGTCGGCGCCCGCACAGAACGCTTGCTCGTTGCTACGGATGTGCAGCAACACGACTTCCTGGTCTTCGATCACCTGATCGAGTACCGCGTCAAGGCGTTCGATCAAATCGTCGTTGAGCGCATTGACCGGAGGCCGGGACAGCGTAGCGATGACGATCCGACCGATTCGCTCGACCAGCACTAAGGCCTGAGCCTTCCTCCGCTGAGAAACGCGATCCTGATCTGCCACCGCAACGCGAAGTTTGTACCGCTGGATTTTTCCGGTGGCTGTCTTCGGCAACTTGTCGACAACATGTACCCAGGCCGGCATCTTGTAGCGCGGAAGATTGCTCTCGCAAAAGTGCCTGAGTTCTTCCTCGGTTTCCGGGCCCGAAACCGTGGGGTCCTTCAGCACAACCCAGGCATCGGCGTGGACCAGACCATGTTCGTCTTTCCGGCTGATGACGGCGGCCTCGAGCACGTCCGGGTGTTGGCTGAGAGCCGACTCAATCTCGTACGGCGACACCCAGCGGCCACTGACCTTAAATACATCGTCACTCCGGCCGCAGTAGGTGTAATACCCATGGGCATCCCGCCGAAAGGTGTCGCCCGTGTCGTACCAGCCATCGACAATCGCCTTGGCCGTCCGCTCTGGATCGTTCCAGTAGCGCCTGATTACTGACTGCCCCTTTACGAGCAAGCGACCAGGCACGTCGTCCGCGACATCATTGCCGGCTTCATCAACGAGCCTGACCCGATAGCCGGGTATGGGCTTGCCCGTCACGCCGGGCCGAATGTCGTCGACGCGGTTCGAGATGTAGATATGCCCCGCTTCGGTAGAACCAATACCCTCCATGATCGGCACGCCAGTCGCCGCGAGCCACTCGCGATGCAATTCGGGCGGCAGGGCCTCGGCGGCCGAGATGCAACGGCGGAGTCGGGGAACATCTTTCCGACTCAGTATGCCCGAGGCCAAGAACTGGGCGTAGAAGGTAGGCACAGCGCCGAAGATGGTGGGTTGGCACTTATGAAAGATCTCGATCACGCTCTGCGGAGTCGGTCGCCGGTCGTCGAGAATCGCTGTCGCACCAAGGTAGAGTGGGCCGATCATGCCGATATTCATGCCATATGAAAAGCAGAGCCGCGCCACGCTGAAAAAAGCATCATCCTCGGTCGCACCAAGAGTTTCGACCATGTAGAACTGACTGATGACGGCGATGTCGCCATGAGCGTGGACCACCCCTTTCGGCAGACCGGTCGTACCCGAGGAGTAGAGACAAAAGCAATCGTCCTCGGCTCTCGAGAAAATTGCCTCAAGGCGAGGCGAAGCATTGCGCGCCAGATCGGTCAGTGATTCCCTTTCTCCGTCGACAGGCAGCACGATCTTCGGCTTCGGCGAACACGCTGCGATAGTAGGCTCGACAGTGGGTCCGAACTCACTCGAATAGAACAACGCGGAACATTTCGAATGCTGAATGACGAATTCAAAGTCACTGGCAGGCGCCAAGCCGTTGAGTGGAACGGGCATCGCGCCCATCTTAACGGCCCCCCAGAATAGGAAGAAAAACTCAGGACAGTCTTTCACCACCATCAAGACGCGCTCGCCCGGTCGAATGCCAAGACCGGCGAGTGCACTGCCGAAGCGGTTGACACTTTCATCCAACTCGGCATAGCTAACTTCACGCTGGAGTGTTCGGATCGCGGCTTTGCTGCCATGTCCCTCCGCGACGTGCCGCCCGATGAAGTAGTCCGCTGCATTGAAGGGTTCAGGGAACCGCAGCCGCCGGATGCCCTCATCATCGACTTCGACAATCGCACCCATTTTGAGCTCCTGAACCGCAATGTTCGCACGCTAGGCGAGCCGTTGATTGCGAGACAGTGACTTCGGTCACTTCGCTTGGTGACCTGAGTCACGGGCAATTTTCCTGTGAGGCGAGGATGCTCCTCGGTTGGCATGTCGGGCACAAAGGACAAGTGGTTCCCCACTGTGACAATCATGACCACACAACCGACAGAACAAGCAGCCTGGAAAGAGAAACGCGAGCAGCGGTTTCAGCGATGGCTTTCCGCTCCCGGCGTGCAGTTCGTCAACCGTGATGCGGAGCAAGGCTACCAAGCCCGCGTAACACGCATCATCCGCACGATTCAGATGCAAGAGCCAGATCGTGTGCCATGCCTCCTGCCCGCAGGCCAGTTTCCCGCGCCCTACGCAGGAATCACCGTGCGCACGGCGATGTACGACTATGAGGAGATGAGGCGTGCGTGGCGAAAGTTCCTCTACGACTTCGATGGAGACACCTGCATTGTTCCGGGTATCACCGTCTACTCGGCAAAGATCCACGAAATCACGAAAACGCGCATGATGAAATGGCCCGGGCACGGCCTCGCGGAAGACGCGCCGATGGCGCAATTCGTCGAAGGCGAGTACATGAAACCTGATGAATACGACGCACTGCTGAGTGATCCTGCCGATTTCTTCCTGCGCGTCTACCTGCCGCGTACGCTAGGAGCCTTCGAGCCCTTCCGCAAGCTGATGCCCTTCAAGTGGGCCTTTGGGATGCCCACAGTCTTTCTCTCGTCCTGCATGCATCCAGAGGTTCAGGGGGCGTTTCAGGCCATGATAGAGGCCAGCAGGGAGCTGGCGCGTTTCAGCCAAGTCGTGGCGGATATCACGAAGGAAGCTCAGGGCGCAGGTTACCCGCCGTTCCTTGGGGGCTTCGCGCACGCGCCGTTCGACTTGTTCGGTGACACGTTGCGCGGGACTCGGGGAATCATGACGGATATGTTCCGCCAGCCGGCAAAACTCCAGGAAGCGATGGACGCCGCCACGCCATGGATCGTGAAGGCGGGAATTGCGGGCGCAGACGCTTCGGGTGTGCCTGTCATTTTCATGGCGCTGCACAAGGGCGACGATACTTTCATGTCCGAACGGCAATTTGAGACCTTCTATTGGCCCGGCCTGAGAAACGTGATTCGCGGCTTGGTGGAAGGGGGTTGTGTCCCGCTGCTATTTGCGGAGGGCAGCTATAACAAGCGCCTTCAAGCAGTGACGGATCTTCCCGAAGGAAGCGTTATCTGGTGGTTCGATCGTACAGATATGGCCAGTGCGAAAAAAGCTCTGGGCGGGCGAAACTGCATCGCCGGCAACGTGCCGACCTCCGTCTTGTGCACGGGCACGCCGCAGCAGGTCAAGGAGTACTGCCGCAGTCTCATCGGAATCTGCGGGAAGGGTGGCGGATACATCTTGACTGGAGGCGCGCAGGTTCATAACACGACGGCCGCGAATCTGCACGCCATGATCGAAGCCGCCAGAGAGTACGGCACCTACCACTAGTGCCGTCTTGCTCGCAAATGGAGGCGCGGGTGGGAATCGAACCCACGAATGAAGGTTTTGCAGACCTCTCCCTTCCCACTTGGGTACCGCGCCCCGGACGCACAGTATAGCGAAACAACCGCCCCGTTTCAGCCCGCCGCGCCCCAACCGGTAGGCCGCGCGTGACTCGACGTGTCATTCCGCAGGACCGAGTTGTTCATCGGACCGAGGAATCTCTCTTCCTGTGAAGCGCTCGCTGTGCAGCCTATGCTGAAGGCAGCTTCTCGGCACCAATGCCTTCGGGATGACAAGGCAAACACGTTCGCGCTAGAGTGTTACGAGCGTTGCATAACGAGCGAAGGGCTTCTTCGGCAACAAATGTTTGAAAATCCCATTGTCTGGCTTATCGGAGGTGTAATCGGCGTCGCGATCGTCGCGCTGATGCTGCGCGCGGCCAGCCGCCGTTCGGAACAGCAACTCGCGGCCACGCGCGTCGAGATGCAGAATGCGCTGTCTGCACAGCTTCAATCCGTCACGGGCCAGCTCAACGACGTCATGCAATCGGTGACGCAGCAGCTCGGCCAGGTGCGCCAGGAG
>CAZAGP010000193.1:0-3491 GCA_964484575.1 uncultured Candidatus Bathyarchaeia archaeon
CTAGTGTGCGAACGAAATCAGTGAACTCATCCTTGAACTGCTTGGTCGTGGCAACTTTCAGTATCTCCTTTGGTGTGGTGTGTTTGATTTCACAGAATAACCCGAGCGTTCGAAGTCTGACGGTTGCGGTTATCACTGATCTCGTGTTAAGGTTCTCAAACCAACGTCTAACATCGTCGTCCTTGAGGAGGTACTGATACTTAGATAGCATACGATGGAGCGGTTGGGAAAGTCAGCTAACATGAATTCACTTAATTTTCGTGGTGGGCCCGCCCGGGTTCGAACCGGGGATCTCCGCCGTTCCCATCAAATTGTGAGGGCGACGTCTTAACCAGCTGGACTACGGGCCCCATTCTTCAGTCCAGCCACTTCCAGTATAAACTCTTGCTTAACGCTGAGTCTGTCCAAGTTGCCCCGTAATGACTGGAATGGCACTAGTGGTTCCTATCTATTCGGAGATTCTTTCACTTCAACCTGACGAACAGGCTTGAATTTCCGAACCATGCAGACGGCACAGGCAGATCCTTCATCGTAATTAACCCCGGCTTCGCGTTTATGACTCGTGGAATACAGTTCACAACCACTGCTGAAGTTGCTACATCACCGTGCACGCCGCCCTTGATCATTAACTCGATTGGTGGATTTCCTTCTATAATTATCAGGTCTTTAGGATCAGGGCAGCCTATGTACGCTTGAAGGTTGAGAGTTATCACCTTCTCGCCATTCTTGATTCCCCAAGCGGTCTGATCCACACCGGCGGCTCGACCAGCCTCGACCTTAATGTGCTCACTTGCCACGGGCGTCTCTGCGATTTTCGGCTCAACGTTTTCCTCAATACGATCAAGTTTCCAGCCCATTGCTGATGCGATCATAGCAATTGACTCCGCGAACCCCACATGTCTGATTGTTCCCTCCTCAACCTTAACCTTGAACTCGTCAAGGCTCAGACCAGCTCCGATCTTCTCCTGGAAGGGCAGCCTACGAATAGACGCATCCTGGATTCTAAATGACGAAATTTTCTTCACATCTTGGCAGACACCTGTAGCGGTTATTGCAAGAGTATCCATGACGAAGCCCGGGTTTACTCCCGTACCGAGGACAGTCACACCGTTCCTGCGCGCTCTTCGATCGAGGGCTTTCGCAATGTCAGGGTGCTTCAGGAACGGGTAGGATAGCTCTTCGCAGGTTGAGATTAGGTCCGCCTTAGCATCCATTATTTGGAAGAGCTGCGATTTCACATTCTGCAAGTATGATCCTGTCGAATGTATCACTACATCCGGCTTGGTACGTCGCAAGAGCGCTTCAGCCTCATCTGTTATCTTGACTCCAATGCTCTTTCCGATTGCGAGTTCTCCAAGATCTTTTCCCACCTTACTTTTGTCAACATCAACTGCCCCAACGATTTTGACTCCTTCCTTCTGAAGCACATACTTCACAAGTCCAGCTCCGATTGGTCCAATTCCGTAATGCACGACTTTTACAGCTCTCAACGCAGACTCCTCTCCGAAAAGCGTCGCCACGAATGTCAAGTCTTAACCGTTTTGGTCAAGAAGCAAAATTTGGAACTACTATTGCTGACCTAGCCTACATCAGAGGCAGAAAGACGGACAAAAGACTCACCATACCCCTGAAATAAAGCGTCAAATCATGAGCACTTTCCATGCGCAATCGGTTAGGATGACGAACCTTACAGATCTAGCGATTTCGCGAATGTTTCGAAGATAATCATCATAACGTACGCGCCTGGATCGACATAACCAATTGATTGTTCTCCCAGATATTTCGCTTTCCCGTGTCGTGCGATAATTCCCTTAGTGGACTCACATCCCGTCATAGCCGCAGTAGCCGCATTCCTCAAACTCTGCGGTAATTCAGTCTTGTTCTTCACTGCTTCCTTCAGAGCGTTGACGGCTGGGTCTAGAGCATCCACAACGGTCTTGTCGCCGACTTTCGCCCCGCCCTGCCGCTGTATCTTCTCCAACGAAGCGGAGAACATTCGCGCAAAGTCTTCGACGTCAAGTTCATCTTTACCTTTAACCACTTTTCCAGCTTCAATAAAGAAGGAACCGAAAACAGGGCCCGCTGCCCCTCCCGCACTGGAAAGTATCGCTTGGCCGTAAGTCAACATCATTGAGCCTGTGTCGGTGTTAGGCAACGTCTCAAGCTGCTTCTGAGCGTTGCCGAAGGAGATCCACATGCTCGTACCAAAGTCGCCGTCACCACATGCAGAATCCATGCTGTTCAGTTCATCTCTGGCTTGAATAATACGGGCCGCTATCTTGTTGAGTACTCGCTTGATCTGCGAGTTGCCGAGTCGTTCTACCATGCGACAGCTCCCTCGCTTTCAACCACACCGAGTCAGAGCAGGGGTAACAGCGGGAGCATCATAGCATTTACGAAGTTCATCGTCCAATCGCATCATAGTAACTGAACATCCGGCCATTTCCTGAGTCGTGAGGAAGTTTCCGACTTCAGTGCGATGAATTCTAATTCCAGAGTTCAGAAGGATCTCGTTGATCTTTCGGTTGATTATGAAGAGTTCCATTAGTGTTGTCGACCCGTAGCCGTTGACGATCAAGTTAACGTCGTCACCGCTACGAAACGGCAGATCTTTCAACACCTCCTCCACGAGAATCTGAGCAGTTGCGTCTGCACTTAACAATTCAGTTCTCTTTACTCCCCTTTCACCATGCGCTCCAATTCCGAAGTACATTTCATTTTCACCAATTGTGAATGTCGGTTTCCCGCTAGTTGGAACAGTTGCTGGCAAGAGGGCTACTGCGAATGTTCGAGAATTATCGCGCGCTTTCTCCGCAACGCGCTTAACTTCAAGGAGCGGTGCTCGTTCTTCCGCTTTTGCACCTGCAATCTTGATTACGAAAAGATCTGCAGCAAGTCCCCGACGTTCTTCAGCTCTGTCCGGAGGTGCGGAGGCTACGTCATCCCATACACGAACGGTCTCCGTCGTGATACCAGTGTCTCTTGCAGCTTCCGTGGCCATATCAAAATTCATGTTATCGCCAGCATAGTTACCGTAAACGTACAGTACTCCACGCGTGCCGTTTGCGGCTTTAGTTGCGTCCAGGATCATTGGTGGAGAGGGAGCCGCGAAAACTTCCCCGAGAACAGCTGCGTCTGCCATCCCGAACCCTACCCAGCCCAAGAAGAGGGGCTCATGGCCGGAACCGCCCCCCACAACGACACCAACTTTGTCACTGACCGGTGCGTCTATCCTCGCAACTACGTGAGGGGAGATTTGCTTTACAATTTGAGGGTAGGCCTCTACGTAACCTTGAATGCTCTCAACGGTCACTCTAAATGGGTCATTGATCAACTTCTTCGTTCCGAGCACCCACCCCAGTACCGTTAGTTAGAACATTAGAAGTTAGACCCTGGTCTCTGACCTGGATAACGGTCCGAATATTCGTAGTACTTGGAGTCAAGTTCAAACTGTCCTGATCTCTTGTTGGCAGATCTTATAAGCAACATAG
>CAZAGP010000194.1:0-6674 GCA_964484575.1 uncultured Candidatus Bathyarchaeia archaeon
AAGTTCGAATTAGAGGCGGCGGTCGAGGCAGACACTTGTATGGGCAGCTGAATTTGAGCCGTCGTTGATAGTCGTATTTTGTGTGTGTGCAATTCGTGGTGCGGGGAGTGGGATTCGAACCCACGAAGGCCTACGCCACGGGATAGCTCACCCGCGCGCAAGCGCTGCGCACATGCGAATCTTGAGTGTAGCGCGCGTAGCCAGCGTAGGCATCACCATGCCAACACGACACGCGACCCGCCCATTTGACCTGGCTCTGGTACCCCCGCACCGTCTCCCCATT
This sequence comes from uncultured Candidatus Bathyarchaeia archaeon, assembly GCA_964484575.1. GTDB lineage: Archaea > Thermoproteota > Bathyarchaeia > 40CM-2-53-6 > 40CM-2-53-6 > FEN-987. Next base: position 284 of record CAZAGP010000194.1, read on the forward strand.
CAGTAGCATAGGGAAATTAACCTAACGACGAGAGCTCGAAAGGCACAATTTGAAGTGTCAATTTAGTTTACGAGTTCTGCGGTTACCTAAAGCTCATTTCACGGAGGCCCGCGATTACGCTATCTAACCCTCTTGATATTGGCTGCAAAACCTCTCATTGAAGTGTTCCAAGCTATTGTGATAAGCGTCTGAATTCGAATTATTTCTGAATCGAAATGCGATTAAAACCCAATAATGTCTCGGCACAGCTTGCGCGTTTACCTAATTGGAGTCGGCGAGGGAACAGGATAACGAGGACGTTCGTGTTCGATGATTTCATGCAGGGAATCAGGTTTCTTAACCGAGTTGCCGGGCTCGCGGAGAGGATGAATCATCATCCTGACGTCTCGATTCGGTATAACAAGGTTAGGTTAAGCTTGACGACTCACGACGAAGGTGGGTTAACGATTAAGGACTTTAACCTAGCTCGCAAAATTAATCCGCTAACGGGAGATCAGACGTGACTTGTCAGGCATGTTCAGGACCTTATCGATTGTTCAGCTAAACAGTTTGAGCGTTCTTCCATCTTTCAGGAGCTCCTCGACAAAGTCTGGGTGAGCAAGCTCTAGCACGGCGGAGGCCCGTTCTCTTGCTGTCTTGTCGCGTAGCGAAGCGGTTCCATGTTCAGTTACCACATAATCGGCGTGGAACCTGCTGACAGTAGGAAGTGTCGGTGACTGTGGGTTTGATGAAATGCGTGGGTGGGCGACGATCCTAGACACTTTGCCTTCAGCGGCTGTTGATGGGAGTACGATGATGGAGAGACCGTCTGGGCTAAGCTGTGATCCGGTTACGAAGTCTGGCTGGCCGCCTGCCCCCGAGTATTGGTCAACTCCTAGCATGTCGGAGTATATGTTGCCGTACAAGTCAACTTGTAAAGCCGTGTTAATGGCGGTCATTTTGGAGTTTGCGCCGATGATTCTCGGGTCGTTCGTGTAATCGAACGGTTTCAACTCGATCTCGTCGTAGTCTCTGAGCCATTCGTACAGTTTGCTTGTACCTGCTGCAAATGCGCATACTGCTTTCCCATGGTTCAAGTTCTTCCGGGCACCCGTTAAGACGCCTTGGTCAACGAGTGTCAAAGCAGACTCAGGGAACATCTCACTATGCAACCCGAGATCGCACTTCTCGGCTAGGAATGGTGTAATTGATTCGGAGATTGCTCCGTATCCTATTTGGATTGTTGCTCCGTCTTGGACTAGGCCGGATACGTTCTCTCCTAAGCGTTTCTCCAGACTTGTGATTTTCGGTTGAGGAAGTTCGTATATTGACTCCTGTGACTGAATGAAGTAATCGATCTGATCTGCATGTATGATAGCCTCGCCGTTCGTTCTCGGCATGTTCGGATTGACCTCAGCGATCACAGTCTTCGCGGCTTCGTAGGCTGAGCGACCGTAGTCGACTGAAATTCCTAGACTGCAGTTGCCTTGATTGTCTGGCGGGGAGACCGTGGCAACGAAGATGTCTGGCCTAAAGACCTGCTTTATGAGCCAGGGTGCTTTGCTGAGTGGAATTGGGTAAAAGTCTGCTCTACCCGTCTTTATGAGTTCAATTATTGATTTGACGCCGCCCGTGAAGGCGGTTGAACATTTCACATGCTTCTCCATTCCCGGTATCAAGTACCGCTGCGCAAAGTCGCCGCATGGACGCAGATGGAATAATCTCACGTTCCTCAATTCATTTGCCCGGTCCATGAGTAGTTTGGGGAATATTCGTGGCTCGGAGCATAAGTTGGCTAATGTGATCCTGTCATTGGATTTGACGGTGGCAACCACCTTCTCTGGTGGAGAGAAGTCAATGGGATAACTCAATCGGACCTTACTCGAAGTATCTCTTTAGTTTCAGACATGTCTCTTCTGGGGACTCGAACACTTCCTGTTCGCCTAGTAAGTATTGGAGGGCCCAGACGTCGCTGACGAATCTTGGCTTGTAACCGTAACGTGATACTATCCGAGCTGAGAGGCTGAAGTGGTCTGTTCTCTCACGCATGGGGCCGGAGTAGATTGCTGCGTTGAAGCTTCGAACTTCCAAGTCGTAATAGTACTTTAGGACTCGCACGAAACCGTCTGCTAATCCCTTTAACTCTTCGTCGGTTAATGTTTCGAAACTAGACTTGCCCTTCATAATCGCGTCCACCTCGTTAAGTCCCATTGGAGCGAACGGCGTCAACCAGTCGACTCCATTCAGATTTCTCAGGTACCTTGAGTCAAGTCTCTTTTCAGTCTCAACGAGGTTCTGCCAGTAATTTGCATGGTTAACGGTCGAGTAGGATTCGCCTGCTGCGAGAAGGTTTGAGATTTCGCGCACGGGTTCGTAGCTTACTAAAGCTTGAATGTGAGGATGGACTATGGTTGAGCCTGCTGGGGGTAGGAAGTTCATTACTATTACAGGGTACCTAGCTTCAGGCCAAGCGGCTAGGACCCTGCTGAAGTACGTGAAGCAAGCCTTGAAGCCGTTGAACAGCATTTCCTCAGTGAACTCTCCCAATTGAACTTGATGGTTTGTCGTTGGCACTACAAGAGCGTTGAAGTCTTCGTGTGCGAAGAGGCTGGGGAAACAGACTGCTTCCCCCACCGTGAACCTACCCTCGGATGCTATTTCACTGGGGAATTTTGGTGCGTTCTTCGCAACAGCATTTGGGCAGAATGGGCAAGTTGCTTGAGTCGTTTCAGCTAACTCATCCGTGAATGGTTGCTCTGACTGCACGAAGCGCTTGATGTAATCCATTCGACTCTTCGATACAATTACTCTGCGTCGCGTCAGTGGGTCAGTTCGATGTTCTAAGGTTTGCGTGGTAGACTGAAAATTGTTGAGGGGGCTTAGGATGCGTGTTTCACGAATTTCGGACTCCATATGTATAGCCATTTTACTCACCGCTCCAACGAGTTGCGGTGGTCTTATCAGTTCTGTTATGTTTTCACTTGAGGCATTCTCGAACTTTGCTATGCGAAGACGTACTTGTTATTGGCCACCGTTACCTTCTTGAGAAAACGATGAAGCGCCATTAGAGTCTCAGTTAGCGTAATGCCATCCTGAATCGTCCGGTTTGACTAAAGGTATTACACGATTAAATTTACATTGCAATACCTTGGACTTCATCTGGACTGGGCATTTGGTAACCGAGCAACTTCTGGACGGCAGGAAAGTGTACGTTTGTAATTGTGGATTCGTTTATGACGACCTACTCGTTGCGTACGCTTGTGATGAGTACTACAAGACTTACGGTAAGCTTTCGGAGGACATTACTAAGAAAGCTGTGAATCTCCCACACACTGTGAATAAGTAATCTGAATTCTTCGATAGTCTCTACTCGTATCCGCTGCAAAGCTGTTACGGGTGAGGATCTGGGTGAACGCCTTCGTGATTGGATTCGGTAATCTGTCTGAAACCTCAAGTATTTCACATCCTGAAGCGACCTAGGCGGAGTTCCCATTGGTACGTGCTACCAGCTATTCATCGGGTGATACTCGCAAACCACTTCTTACAATGACAGTCGGAGCAATGTTTGACGATGTCGCCTCAAAGCTTCCCGAGCATGAGGCTCTGATTTCAAGGCACGAGGACTTGAGGTTGACGTATGCACAGCTGAGGGAGAAGATTGACGAGTTAGCGTTGGCGCTTATCGGCTTCGGCGTTAAGAAGGGTGATCGGGTTGGGATATGGTCGCCGAATAACTTCGCCTGGGTCGCCACCCAGTTTGCTGCGACAAAAATGGGGGCTATTCTAGTAAACATCAACCCGGCGTACCGAGTGCAGGAATTGGACTACGCGCTCAACCAGTCTGGCGTTAGCTTCCTGATTACGGCTAGACAATTCAAAACCTCAGACTACCATTCGATGATCTACGAGCTTATGCCGGAGCTTAGGCGAACTGCCGAAGGTTCGGACGTTTCATGTAGTCGTGTGCCAGCGCTTCGTAGGGTAGTCACGTTGGATGATCATGATCATCCTGGTATGATTTCATGGGATGATTTCATCGAGATTGGTCAAGCTGGTAGAGGACTTTCCGAGTTGGCAAAGCGTGGTAGCGAGCTGGATTGCCGTGATCCGATCAATATACAGTATACCTCCGGAACGACGGGGTTTCCGAAGGGAGCAACTCTCACGCATTATGGTATTTTGAATAATGGCTTCTTCGTGGGCGAAGGGATGCGGTTCACTGAAAAAGATCGGCTCTGTATTCCTGTTCCGTTCTATCACTGCTTCGGTATGGTTCTCGCTAACCTTGCGTGCGTAACGCATGGTGCAACAATGATTCTGCCATCTGACTCGTTCAGCCCCGAGTCGGTTCTAACTACGGTTAGTGAGGAGAGGTGTACTGCACTTCACGGGGTTCCAACCATGTTCATCGCGGAGCTAGAGTACCCGAAGCTGGATAGTTTTGATCTTTCAAGCTTACGAACCGGTATCATGGCAGGGTCCCCATGTCCAATTGAGGTGATTAGGAAAGTGATCTCAAAGATGGGGATGAGCGAGATCACAATATGCTACGGCATGACAGAGACCTCTCCAGTATCATTTCAAACCTCAATCGACGACCCGATAGAGCTGCGAGTGTCAACTGTCGGGCGGGTGCATCCACAAGTCGAAGCGAAGGTCATAGACCCGTTGACTGGAACGATTGTGCCAATCGGGACGACTGGTGAGCTCTGCGTTAGAGGCTACTTAGTCATGAAGGAGTACTGGAATAATTCGAGTGCGACGAACGAGGCGATTGACAGTGAACGCTGGATGCATACGGGTGATTTAGCTATGATGAACGAGGATGGTTACCTGAACATTGTGGGGCGAACAAAGGACATGATTAGCCGCGGCGGCGAGAAAATTTTCCCGAAAGAAGTGGAGGACTTCCTCTATACTCATCCGAGTATTTCCGACGTTCAGGTAATTGGGGTTCCTTCAGCAAAGTACGGAGAGGAGGTAATGGCTTGGGTGAAGCTGAAACCGGGTATGATGGTTACGGCTGATGAGCTGAGGGAGTACTGCAAGGATAAGATAGCCTACTTCAAGGTCCCTACCTACTTCAAGTTCACAGACGTTTTTCCCATGACAATAACAGGGAAGATTCAGAAGTTCAAGATGAGAGAGATCTCAACCAAAGAGCTAGGGTTGCAAGACGTGGCAAGGATAAGAACCGCCTGAAAGCGTCGTGAGGATTCGTATCTAGCGAAAGACAATTAGACACCTCCGCCAACTAACTAGCGTGGAACATTGCCTAGTACTATAACTCCGGAAGAATTATTCGCGTTGCACCCGAAAGTTAGGTGGAGTGCATTCTCTGCTGACGGTAAAGTGATCTTCTGTAGGATGCGACCGGGGATTGAGAGTTACACGTCAGAAGAGGACGATCGAACCTTCATGCAGTTTGGTCCGCTGATTATGTCAGGAGTCGCGGAGAGATTGACTTCAGGAGGTGCCGGTAGATTGCAAAGTGTCGTAGTAAACTTGGATAAGGATTCGGTACTTCTGATGAAGTTCAGAAACGGGTTTCTCGCGTTATCAGCGGACAGGGATGAAGCCTTTGGAGTTTTTCAGGAAATTGACGGTAGGTTGCGAGAGCTAGCTCAATAACCCTCTGCAGCAAGTAGCCGCGACAGCTCTACTCTCTTCATCTTCTCGATCTCAATGACCTTGATACTAGACCGGTAGCCCGCAACGATTCTCACTTGGGAGGTTGTCTTGCACATTTTGTCAGCTAGGAACCGGACAACCATCTTGTTAGCTCTATTCTCCTGAGGGGGTGCAGTAATTCGAAGAGTTATTGTTCCATCTGGTTCTATGATCAGCTTGTTTTCTCGACTACGTGGTTTCACGTTAATCTTGAATCGGATCGAACCATATAATTCCTGAACATTCCCTATTTCCAGGTGCTACATCTCCCATACTCACCTGAACCAATTTGGTAACGCGCGTAAAATGAATTGTTGAGAGTTCTATGCTATCACGCTTAGTAACGTGAATCAAGTGGGATCGAACTATTACGCAGAACGTCATCATACTCCGTTTGGGTGATGAGAGAGATGACAATTCAGATACAAGAATTAGAACGTCGGGCCCAATCTGACAAATACTCGTACGGTTTAATCTGCTTGAACTGCGGATTTAACGCGACAGACTTCAACTCTTTCAGTTACCACGTTAAGGTATGTAAGATTCGAGTAAGCGTGGGTTCATGTAACGAGTCCTGTGACTGAAAGAATACGGTGATCCGCCCAGCGCGTATGGTCGTGGTTGCCTAGAGGAGTTCTATTTCAATGAACACTTTTTCAGGTGTTTGAATTCGCATGAGACGTTTTAGGAACCGTTCGTTGGGGTCGACGTCGATGAGGCGCTTGTGAATTCTCATCTCCCA
>CAZAGP010000195.1:0-3561 GCA_964484575.1 uncultured Candidatus Bathyarchaeia archaeon
AAGCGCCTTATCCAAACAGGTCCTAGGGAGTATTTGACCTAATCAGGGAATTGTGATTATGAGCCCGATCTTCTCCTGCTTGGCTCGACTGGAAGATGTTACGTACCAAATGTACGAAGTACTATTCGATAAGGCTGAAAAGGTGCAAGTCAGATTGCTGCTTGGCAAGATTATGTTCGAGACTAGAAATCACAAGGAAATTCTGGAGCAGATGAGCAGAGATTACGAGCAATTTGATGGGTCGATTACGGATTGCGAGAGCGAAATGGGGGTCCTCTATGTAGAGGCAATCGAATCAGCGCGATCTATAAGGACAAATGTTCTGAAAGGCATGTCACTTTATGATGCAATAAAAGCGCTTGTAGAGTACGAAATCCAAGTCGGTGAAGAGTATGTTACCCAGGCTCATGCGCGGATAGGTTCAGTTGGTGAGCTCGATTCTGTTGCGAAGAGACTGCTTGATGATATAGCCGCAGACGAGAAAATCCACGCGGAAGATCTCAAGCTTGCGCTTGAGATTGAGTCCAAGCTCTGAATCGAAGTACTGACATGAAAAGGTCACATTTCTTCGGAAAATCGTTGATCTTATCGGAGATCAGAGCTGCATTGACCGAAATAATGGCCACAGTGCTTGCAATGTCGAGAAGGACGTTTATCAAGTAAGATGCACCCTCCTAATTCAATTTCTCCCCTGTCCACAGCCTGTAAGAGGGGTTCCATTGAATCATGAGAAGGAAATCCGTAGAAGATAGGGACGGTATCATTTGATTTACAGAGCGGGCATCTCATCTTTTCACTAACAGTTCTTAGGTCCTGAATTGCGATAGTTCAACCTCGCTAACGCCATTGGCGTAGTTAAGGCAACTGACATAATCACACATACGCCTCAGACTTCTTCAGTGCTACGGATCCTTACGCTCAGTTGGTTCTGAACGATGTCACCACTTTGGAATCATCAGCCTACAGCTGTCACTGAAATTACACAACGCGAGTTACAGAGAGCTTAGCGTATCGCATTACTTCCATACGTTTGGGAAGCCGTACAATGAGAATTCTTGGAAGTTCAAGGATCACGGGGAAATCTCAAGTGACTATTCCCAAAGCTGTAAGGGAGGTCGTAAAGCTTGAGAAAGGCGACCTCGTTGTCTTTGTGGACGAAAGGGATCAAGTTGTGATTAAGAAAGGTCGAGTCAAAGTCGAAATCTAATTCCTGATGATGATTAATGTTCAAGTGCTTCCCGACTCTCATACTTATTCTAGCCCTCCTGGGAGTTGTATCTCCCGTCTATGCTGTTACAGGTACGATTCATATCGTCGGCACGAATGCGCCAACCAAATTGATAGCGGACCGCAACTTTCAGTTCAATGTAACCTTAAGAATAACCTGTACGTCGACGACCGACAATATTCTGGCTCGAGTGGATGTCTCACCGCATGGATCCCGTCAGATTATAGCGAGTAATAGCCTAGGATTAGGCTCCATTCTGGATCCTTGGGGAAAGAAAACATGGAACATAACTATCACCAATAACCTACATTCGCCTGTCACTCTGGGACCTTGGACGCTCGATGTTAAAGCGTGGCTTTTCGCGGGCATATACGCCATCGCGCTTGATAACCAGACAATGGCCATTCAAGTCGTTAGCCGCACGGCCCCCGTCCAAATCGTTACGGTCTCTCCAATAACAAATTCAACAGCAACCTCGATCTCAACTTCATCCTTCACTACATCGGCCTCAGAGGCAAATTCAGATACCGTTCTGATTATTCCGCGAGGTTTGCTCGAGATTGCGGCTCCGTTAGCTCTTGTCGGGATTGCTGCGACTGTAACGTTCGCCGTTAAGAAGAAGAGGAACGGACCTTCGGTCAGAGAATATCACTCTGAGAAGATTCTAACGATTCCTACCGGCTGCGCTGAAATCGATAAGTCCTTAGGCGGAGGAATTCCAGTAGGCCACTCTATCATCGTAGTCTCGCCTCCGTACGATGAGAAAGATCTCCTAATTGAGAGCATCATTTCATCTTCTATTCGGTGTGGTCTCTCAATCTTTTTTGTTTCTCGTCAAATGCTTAGAAATCGGACGTTAACGAACAAATTCAAAGAGAATTTCTACGCTTTCACTCCACGAGCAGAAAAGACTTCGAAAGGAAGCAACATCTTCAGAATCATGGATGTGCAAAACCCGAATGACTTCAACATATCACTCGCGAAGGTAATGGAGCCTCTGATTGATGACGCGAAGCAGAAGGTCATAGTCCTTGATCAACTCGTATCCGACGTGCTACTGGAACACAAGGCCCTCGTAGCGCGAAGATGGCTCGACGAGTTTCTTGTCAAACGTAAATCTGAAGGATTCACCGTCATTGTCACGCTGAACCCCCTCATGGTCTCAGACCAGCAGCAGCAAGCGCTAGTCGACCTATTCGATGGAGTCTTAGAAATATGTGAGAAAGAGTTCCTGGAACGCGCGAAGCGTTACCTCATCATTAGAAAAATGTATGCCCGAACTTACTCTGACGTACCGGTAGAGCTCGACCGAAGTAGATTATCCTGATCGCTCAGTGAAGTTGCACGAATCATGTGGCGATAGGAGTTTCTCTCCATTGACGAGGTCAGATTTGATTGAATTAAAGTAAGAATTTATTACCTCGCAATCCTGTCGAGCTTGACGAGTAGCTTGGATTCCCAAATGTGGGTAAGAATCCTCGTGTTAGTAGACGCGATTCTCATGGCTATTGGACATATCCCTATTATTCGGGCTATTTTCTTCTCTTTTCCTATAGGCGCTTACTTCCTCTTCGCAACTGTCATCTATGTCGTTGGCGGTATCTTTGTGGCTGCGAACAAACTCTATAGGTTCTCGAATGCCTCGCTGATTATCCTTGCAGTAGTGGATAATATTCTACTAATCTATACGAGGGAGCTGCCCAATTTCTTCTTCCACAGAATTCTTCCCTGGTCTTGGGGTTGGTTGCCTCCCGGGACGGGGCAAATTTGTATCGGCCAAGCTCTACTGGTCGTATTTTGCGGGTATCTTCTTTACAAATCAAGTTCCCAGGAAACGCAGAAAGCAAGGGCATCTGTACCTTTAGTTTCGAAAGTTGTAGTCTCGCAGGACTCCCACATCGATTCCAACAATATCGATACTAGATGTTCCCTGTGACATTTAGACCGAAGAGCTGCTGAGACTGCGGCGCTGCCGGTATGCCATTCAAGTCGAGCAGGTACAAGTTGATCTGCAACGACCACCATCCGGACACTTTCGGAACTGTAACATTATTTGTAAGTACCCCGGCAAAGGGGCCGACGATAGCGTATAGGGCCCTAACTGTGGAGAGCAATCTTTCCGTCCTACCGTCCACTAGATCGGACCTAATGACGTAGACGCCGCCCGCCGGACAAGTTACGCTGAACAGAACATGTACTTGTAAAATCTGTCCTTCCTGCAAGCTCGGTGGACCATAAAGATTCATTGCAGTAAAATAGCAACCTGAGCTTTGTGAAAGGACGACCGGCATTGAGTAGAATATGAAGATGCTCAGTAGAAAGAACGCAATGTA
>CAZAGP010000196.1:0-4763 GCA_964484575.1 uncultured Candidatus Bathyarchaeia archaeon
TGATTGAAACAGCTCACAAGTACGGGAAGACCGTCAGCATTTGCGGTCAAGCTCCAAGCGTATATCCGGAATTCGCAAAGTTCCTCGTTGAAGCAGGCATAGACAGCATATCCGTAAATCCGGACGTAATAGTCCACACAAGACGCTCAGTTGCGCAAATCGAGCACAGAGTCGTCCTTGACGCCGCCAGGAAACAGAATAACGACAAGAAGTAACGGGAATCGGAGAAACTAAAAGGGTAGGGCTGTTCGTAACCCTGATGCGCTACGAATGGCACGGCACCCTGTTTCTTTGAAATTCGGCTTTGACGCGCGGAAAGCAGCGTAATACAATTAAACCCTACACGGTATTACTGGCAGGTATGAAACGCCGCTATAGTATGACGCTGGATCCGTCACTTATGAGGAAAGTGGACCTGCTTGTTGACGGCAGCAGGTTCAGAAACCGGTCGGAGACCGCTGAGTTCCTGATGAAGCTGGGTGTAGAACAGTTCAGGCCTGAGCGCACGGCCATCATCCTATGCGGCGGTTTAGAAACTCGAATTAGGCCAGTTCCCTTCGCAACTCCTAAACCTCTCCTGCCGATAGGCTACCAAGCCCTGCTAGATTATCAGATTCAATACTTGAAGCGCTTCGAATTTGATCGGATTATCTTAGCGATCGGGTTTCTGCAGGAGCAGATTGTGCGGTATCTGGACGAGCATAGGCTGGGAATTCGGTTGCGCTATAGTTTCGAGAAGGAGCCTCTCGATACGGGTGGTGCGATAAAGAACGCTGAATCGATGATTGGTTCCGATTTTCTCACGTTGAACGGTGACGTCATCTTCTCAGAGTTGGATCTGGACAAGTTGATCTACGCTCATAAGAAGGCGAACGCCAGCGCGACGCTTGTCCTAGCAAAGTCGACAACTCCAACAAGATTCGGCGCGGTCGAGGTTGATAACCAAAGCAGGATTGTTAACTTTGTTGAGAAACCGCGAAAGCAGGTTTCGCTGGACACTTGGGTGAACGCCGGCGTCTACGTCGTAACCCCATCCGTCTTAGGCAAGATACCCAAAGGTCGCCGCGCTTCACTAGAGGTGGACGTGTTCCCAAAGCTGATGCGCGAAGGCTCGATCTTCGGTTACAGGCATGAAGGATACTGGGCGGACGTAGGAACGCCTGAGGACTACCTCCGGGTTCAGAAGGACATTATTACGGGGATCTTCAAACCTCAGGAAGCGATCGTCTGATAACGTGTCCTAAGCTAAGAGTGGGATTCTGCCCTTGAGGTCCCTCAGCACATTATTACCGTAATTCACAGACACTTCCTCAACCGCGTTTCGGTCTTCGCCGACGCTACTAATCTTACGCGGGGCCTCCTCGCCGATGACAGAGTCAAACAGCCGCCTCCACTCGATAGGCGTCTCTTCAGGAGGAGAAAAATTAGCGAGCGTCGCTGCGATAAGTGTCCAAGCCCTTGCCACGTTGGACGGGTTATATCCTCCTCCTCCGAAGATAACGAGACGCCCATCGGACACTTCATGGGCTAGGTCATGGCAGATTCTTGCAATCTCACAGTAAGATCTAGTTGTTAATTGCAAATGGGCCAGTAAGTCATTAGTATGGGAGTCGGCACCGCACTGGACGAGCATTATTTGCGGACGGTACCTTCTCACTACAGGTGGCACGATCTCCTTGAATAGGTGCAGATAGGTTGCGTCGCCTGTGAACGGGGAGAGGGGAACGTTGATCTTGACCCCGACCGCGCGACCGGTTCCCACTTCATCACTGAATCCTGTGCCAGGGAACAAATGGTGGCCGTCCTCATGGAAATCCACATCTAACACACCTTCGTCAGAGTAGAATCCGTACATTACGCCGTCTCCCTGATGTGCATCAATGTCCAAGTAGAGTAACCGATCGACCGAATACTTCCTTTTCAGGTATGCAATGGAGACGGCTGGGTCGTTGAATATGCAAAATCCTGAGGCACGTGACGGATGCGCATGATGCAGCCCTCCAGCAATGTTCATTGCGTGTTTCACGCCTCCTGCCATTACCAGATCAACTGCAACGAGTGAGGCTCCGGTTGCTAGGGCTGATGCCTCATAACAGCCTTTGAATGCGGGAGTGTCACCCGCATCCAAGTAGCCTGAACCTATCTTGCTCATTCGTTCAACAAACTCCAAGTAGGATTCAGCATGGAAGAGAAGCAGTTCGTCTCTTGTCGCCATCCTAGGTTCATGAACCTCCAGGGATTGCTGTGAGAGCAGCCCTATTGACTTCATCAACTCAAAAGTAAGTTTCAACCTGATTGGCCTAAGTGGATGAGTTTGACCAAAGTTGTACCGTTGGAAAGCCTCATCGTAAACAAATCCAGTCTTAACTGTCACTAAATGTCCATCCTGCGGGAAGCGAACGTACCGTCTAGTGTAGAGTTTGGGATATGTGGATTTCAGTTTCGCGTATCCCAAACTTAAATAGTCCATATGTTATACAAATCGTTCGTGGTATCGATGCTACAATCACCAAGCACACTTCGAATTTCGGTCACTGAAAAAGCAGCTGAGAAAGTGAAGGCTGCGATGGAGAAGCAGGAGAAAGGGGATTCCACCCTACGCCTGTACGTATCCGGAGGTGGCTGCAGCGGATTCCAGTATGGCTTAGCTTTCGATAAGAAGAATGATGATGACACCGTGATTGAGAGCCGCGGCGTGAAGGTTATCGTAGATCATGAGAGCGCTAAATATCTTGATGGATCCGAGATAGATTATGAAGAGTCCGTCATGGGGGAAGGGTTCAAGATCAATAACCCTAACGCGACCGAGACTTGCGGTTGCGGCCACTCATTCAAACCTAACCATTAGCATGGTTCGATGGTTGACGGCGGCTTAGAGGTCACGGCATAAGCTACCCAGGTTACGCCTGGAACCTCCCCGGTAATTTGGCTGCTAACCTCTTCGATAACATCTTCAGGGATTCTGGTCCAGTCCGCAGTCATCCCGTCAACTGATTGCACTACTCGAACAGTTACCATATGCCCTAAGCGCCTTTGGTCTCCCAGTACTCCGACCGCAAGGTCATCACCAACTACTGCGAAAGCCTGCCACACTGACTCGTACAATCCATGCCGTTTCAGTGTCTCCTCCACGATTGCGCTCGCATCTTTACATATCCTAACTTTATCCTCTGTGACTTCGCCAATTATCCTAACAGCTAATCCTGGACCTGGGAATGGATGCGACTTCACTAACGCCTCGGGAATTCCCAGTTCTGCTGCAACCTTCCGCACTTCATCCTTGTAGAGCAGCCTGAGTGGTTCAATGATCTTGAAATTTGACCATTCAGGTATGCCTCCAACGTTGTGGTGTGTCTTGATTCTCGAAGCAACACTTCCCGTCCCAGCGCTTTCTATCACGTCCGGATATAATGTTCCTTGAGCCAGCCACTGGAATACGCCTAATTTGCGGCTCTCCTCGTCGAAGACCCGGATGAATTCCTCTCCAATCACCTTCCTCTTCTGCTCGGATTCCTTAATTCCTTTCAGTTTCTGGAGGAACCGCGCTGATGCGTCCACGTAATGCACATTCAACCCCAATTGCCTAAGCGATTGGAGTACGATGTGCTCCTCATTCTTTCTCAGCAGGCCGTGATTCACGAAGATACATGCCAGCTTATCCTTTGTGACCCTTTGAACTAGTACGGCGGTAGTTGTGGAATCTATTCCGCCACTCACCGCGGCAAGCACCTTCTCATCCCCGACCGATGAGCGGATCTGTTCGGTGGCCGTTTCAATGATCGATCTCGCCGTCCATGTTGGCGAACATCCGCAAATGCTTCGCACAAAGTTTCCAATGATTCGAGCCCCGTGATCGGTGTGCGCAACTTCAGGATGAAATTGCACTCCGTAAAGCTGGGACGCTGAGTTTCGTATCGCTGCGGTCTTGCAGTTCTCTGAAGTTCCAATGATCTCGAACTGGTTTGGTAAGGATTCAGCGTAATCTCCGTGACTCATCCATGCCACGAACTTGGATGGGATGCTTTGGAAAAGATCCGAATCGTCCAGAACGTTCAGTAAACTCTTGCCATACTCTGACCTTGTAGTTGACTTGACGTGGCCGCCAAGAACGTCCACCATAAGTTGCAGACCGTAGCAGATCCCAAGCACTGGGACCCCTAACTTGAAGATGCCTGGATCACACATGGGCGCGTTCTTCGCGTATACACTTGCGGGGCCACCTGAGAGGATTACGCCTTTGACGCCCAGTCGCGTGAGATCCTCTGATTTGGTTGAGTAGGGGAGAAGTTCAGAGTAGACTTCGCACTCTCTGATTCGACGCGTTATCAGGTGGGAGTATTGTCCGCCGAAGTCAAGTACTGCTACTAAATCCAATTTTCATCATTGAGACCCAGTGTTAAAGGCGTCATTTGATCTTCCTCAGTCCCTTCGGGTATCTTAGAGCTAGGTCTGCGTAGGCATCCTTGTAAATGCTCCACGCTTTCCTATCACTCTCCAGCACATCCCTGACTACTTTTGCGGGCACTCCCACGACGACTTTGCCATCGGGAACTGTTTGGCCGCTAACCACGACTACGCCCTCGCCAACAACACTCCATTCGCCCACTGTAGCATAATCGCCTCGCAACCTTGCGCTTGGACCAATGTAGCATTGTCGACCTATCCTGACGTCTCCTACAACCTTCGCGTCTTCGTCAACGTACGCGGTTTCAGAGATTACTGGAACGCGTCCCTCAAACTCGAAGATTGACAGGCGTTCAGCG
>CAZAGP010000197.1:0-3161 GCA_964484575.1 uncultured Candidatus Bathyarchaeia archaeon
ATAGTGGCTGGTCGGTAGCCCTGTTTCTGCATCCAGAACGCTAAGCTTAGAATCTCGCCTAGAACCCCGTGGGTTATCGTTCTGGCGCCGGGGGTGGGATTTGAACCCACGAGGCCCAGAGGACCAACAGCTTTCTTGGCCCAGTTTTCTCATCGATCTCGAGGCTCAACGTCCCTCATCGTAATGCTGAGGGGCTCTGTCGCCTTACCTAGCTAGGCTACCCCGGCGCTGGTAATAATCGTCTTCGAGGAGCGTATTAAGCGTGGCAGAAATTTCCTTGAACCAGGCGAAATACGCGACTTGAACCGCAGGGCCTCCAATATACTCCGTAACCGCTGCCGTGCCGTGATCTTCTACCTAAAGTATCGTTAGTTGCCCCATCTCTTGTAAAGGTCGGTTTCGATACCAAGAGAATCCATAATCTTTCCAACCATTTGATTCACTAGATCATCGACCGACATGGGCTTATCATAGAAGCCGGGGCATGCTGGCATAATGGTGACTCCGATTCGAGCTAGCTTACGCATGTTCATCAAGTGGATTTCGCTGAGCGGAGTCTCTCTAGTTACGAGAATGACTCTTCGACGTTCTTTAACAGCAACGTCCACGTTTCTACAGATCAAGTTGTAAGCAAATCCGTTCGCGATAGCCGAAAGTGATTTCATCGAGCATGGACAAATGACGGAAGCATCGAATCTCGCGGAACCAGATGAGACAGCTGCTTCCAAATCATGCTCCGAGAGCACGGGACCAGTCTTAGCAAGCCTCTCTAGTCCCGCCTGTACCTCAGTCGCAATGACAGTCTTCGCAGCATCAGAGATGATGGTCGTCAACTGAACACCATTATTCTTCAACTCTTCTGCCAATCGTATTCCGTATATTACGCCCGACGCTCCAGTTATTCCCAATATTACTCTCAAGGCTGTTGACAGTTGAAAGGAAATCCCGCCTTAACATGTGAGCTTGTTTCCCATTGGTGAAATCGAGTTCAATCTCGCAACATTATTATCAAGCTAAGGCTGTCTTCTCAATGGGTTGCGCTCATGAGGAGCTTTCTGCTTATCAAGACTCAGCCTGGAATGGAAAGAGAAATCCTAGGAAGATTCGAACTGTTGCCAGAAGTTCGCGAGTTACATTTGATTACTGGAAAGTTTGATCTGCTTGTTGCGTTAGAATCTGAGGACGTTGATCTTGATCCGCGCCGCCAAGTAGTCGAGATGGTGGTAGATAAAGTCAGGAAACTGGGAGGAATCGTTGACACACGTACGATTATTCCGATAGAACAACAGATCCGGCCGGCTTCCGCTGACAAACCAACCGTGAAAGCGTTCATATTCATACAAAGCGAGTCAGGCAAGGACAAGGAACTTATGAGCAAACTGCTGTCGCTTCCAGAAGTAGTCGGGGTTCACTTATTATTCGGCAAGGCTGATGTGTTAGCTGAGGTCGAAGTGGAGAAGAGCTTTGTGAACCCTCCTCCTCAACGCATCGCAAACCTCGTTGAAACTAAGATTGCGAAATTCCAAGGCGTCCGGGACACTGACACCTACGTACCCGTCGATTCAATAACAAAATAGAAACGATCATTCGCACGTCACGCCTCGAACCTGATTAAGTGAATAGACCTTCGCGCGTCTGATGAGGCATAATCCTCTTCTAATGTCAATAATTCAATTTAATTCCTGTTACCCTATCGAGGCACGTTTAATCCAGTTCCTGAACTTGATGGATCATACTCATGTAGCAAAAGCGATCTAGGTTACGATATGCTATCCTTGATGTCTCATGGCCTCTTGCTTAATGAGGGGCGCCTATGGCGCTAGAGAAACTATACCGCCAGCGTAAACTAAATTTGCGTTGTATTCAATCTCATATGTTTGCGTGTTATAACCGGGCGCGGAGAAACTAAGCGTGCCGTACGTTCCTTCAGGGAAGGTCAGCTGCCATGACCCATCTAGCCCGGTTAACGTTGACTGATTTATGCGGCAATTATTCGCAACGACTGCTGCTCCGACAATTGGTCGACCGGTAACTGCGCTAATTACAGTTCCATACATCAATCTAGATTGAGTGGAGAACACGTTTTGCGGAGCAGCTAACGCGACTACTAAGAGTACACAGAGATAGAACTTGTAAGGCAATTGCTGAGACATGATAAACCTGTTGCCGATCCGGACGCCTATTAACGGCATGCATACTGACTACAAGAACAGCGCAATGTTGCCGGCTAGATGGCTACTGTGCAAGCTGGTAAGTGTATGGGTCAAATGAACTTTCTTTGTAAACCAACAGAATTGGAGCGATCGGACTGATTTCTCCAAAAGTCGTTGCCACGGATGATGAAACACTCGAATAATCGATTATTTTGCTCACGTCGCACCAAATCGTGAATGATGGAACCTGGATTTGCAATGTCATGTAGAAGGTTACGTACCGGTACTCGCCGTTAGCCAAAGAAACTATTTCGATGCTTGCCATATTATTATATGGACCACTGTAGCTTGGTGAAAGCAGCGCGTTTTCAGCGGTCACGGTAACAATCACGGACATATCTGTCAGACCCCTATTTCGAATGAGCACGTTGATGAGGTCAATAGTGCCTGGCCGAGTGGCGTTCATCGCGCTCAAATTGTAACTGGCGCGAATGTCTGATGGACCACCAAATGTGAACTCGATTAATGGCTTGTTGGCTAAGCCGTAACTTAGAAACCAGAGCGCTGGGACAACTGCAACGAGTATGATTAGGCCTAGGATTAGCTTTTTTCGCTGTCTCTTACTTGGCAAATCTCACACCATGTCTGAAGATGACATTTTGATATAAGGCATATTTCTACGCTGACGCCATAAGACGAGGCAAGATCGAGTCAGGACTGCGACTTTCCTATCGATCGGCGTCTAGCCCCTCGGAGGATAATTACTGCAACGGCTAGAACCATAGCTCCTAGTATTATAACGTAAAGTGAGTAATCAACATGCGCGTTTACTGCTCCAGGAACACTTAGAAGGAACTCGGCGGATGCGCTTTGCTGTTTCCCATCAGGGTTTGAGTATACGATTTTCATTAGCAATGGAACTTGTGGGACCCCGTTGGTGGCGTTCTGAGCTTGAATTTGAGATGGCATCTGCAATTCGAATGTCCATATGGCGGATTCTAATTTGGC
>CAZAGP010000198.1:0-4199 GCA_964484575.1 uncultured Candidatus Bathyarchaeia archaeon
AAGAAGGATAGATATCCGGACGTGCTACTCCCGCTACCCGAACTAGTGGAGACAGAACCGGCATGCACCTCCGGTAGGAGACTTACCTGAGACACCAGGGCCCCGGTTATTCCTAACGCAGCAAGGCCTAGTAGCTTGTTAAACAGCTTCCTTCGACCGTTGTAGGAAGGCGACTTCATGGAGTCGGCTGGGGAATTTGATTTTTCAGTGACCAAAATTCATCATAATAATCTCCATGCAACCACATTTAACCGTTTGCACCCCACTCCCATGAAGGTCCATGGCGAACGGCAAGATTTCACGAAAGTCAGGAGCATCTAGAAGGTCGGTTTCCATTCACGATGGCACAGATTCTTTGTCAGCTCTGAAGTGGCCGGATATCCGCCCGAATTCGAGAACACTGTATAAAGTCGTCATATACTCATGAAAGATGTTGTGGCTTAGGTTGGTGTAATCTGGCGTTGGTTATTGCGGGAGGACCTCTTTGCTGTTTAACCATGACCGCGCGTTAGACATCATGGAGCGATTTCAGCTTGACGCGTTGATAGCATGTAACTTTGAGAACGTCTTCTACACGAGCTCTCTAGCGTGGACTCCGTGGAGTATCGGAATTCATGGTGAATGGAACTTCACCTTCTCCGTAATCCCGTTTGAGAATGAAAAGGAAGCGACTCTGATTGTACCCAAGATCGTTGATGCTTGGCCCCTGCTAATGCAGTCCGACCGAAGTTGGATAAGGGATGTCAGGTACTACGGTGAAAACTGGTTTCAGACCGCTTCTTCGAAGATGAGCCGCCTGGAAGAAACTTTTGTCGAACGCATGGCGGCGAAATCAAGTCGAGATCCAATTGCCACTCTGGCTGAGGTCATAATGGAGAAGGGGTTGGGTAAGGGAAGTATCGGGATCGAGAAGGACTCCTTGAACTTCTCAGGTGAGTCGAGAGAGTTCATACGGCTTCAAAGGCTGTTACCGTCGGCAAAGTTCGTGGAGGCATCTCCCGTCCTGAGAAGAATACGACTCGTAAAGAGCCCGGATGAAGTTGAGAGGCTTGAAGAAGCGTTGAGGGTGAATGAGCGCGCATTGAGAGTTGCCTTTGAGTCAATACGCAACGGGAATGAAACGAGTGTCGCGCGGGCGGCGGCTAAGGCGATAACCGAAAGAGGCGGTTTACCTTTGAG
The DNA here is from genome assembly GCA_964484575.1 of uncultured Candidatus Bathyarchaeia archaeon. Classification (GTDB taxonomy): domain Archaea; phylum Thermoproteota; class Bathyarchaeia; order 40CM-2-53-6; family 40CM-2-53-6; genus FEN-987. The sequence continues at coordinate 1,180 of CAZAGP010000198.1, forward strand.
CGTCGGAGTCAGACACTCTCACAGTTCAAATGCAGCCGGAGGCAAGCGGTTCAAGAGAGGGGACTTGGTCTGGAACGATTATTTGATCTCGTACCTCGGGTACTGTTCCGATGCGGCCAGAATGGCGTCCGTCGGAAAGGGTGACGCAAAATCTTCGCAGGTCTGCGCGAAGCTTGCTGGTGCATTGGGGGAGATCATCGAGCTTGCAAGGCCTGGAGTGAGGGTTGTGAACCTGTATGATGAAGCGATCTCCCTCATCGCCGAAAGAGTACCATACCCGCATGGAGAGTTTGGTCCTTGCCTCGGCCATGGAATAGGTGTGTGTCTGGGAAACCGGTTGGGCGTAGGTCCCCACGAGGAGCCATGGGTCGTTGCGACGAGTGATTCCGTTCTCGAGCCTGGAATGGTCATAAACCTAGAGGTGCCATACAACTGCGTCGGTCTGGGCGTTTTCAACATTGAGGATACTATTCAGATTACACAGAGAGGAAACAAGCGACTGTCGAAACTACCCCGCGGCGCACATGTCGCTTGACGAACAGGCATAAGTGCTTGTGAAACTTAGCAAAGCCTGAGGCTATTCGGGCGGAATCTCTTTCATCGAGAGGGCAAGGTCGATGCCCTGGCTCTTACGGATGAAATACGCAGCCCAGTAAAACACGAACCCCACGGCAAATATCTCCACAACCCAATCCCAGCCCGTCGACCCGCCGAGAAGCGGGTTGATGAAGATTTCGTATGCTCCGAACAAACTTATGACAGTCGTCAGCAGGCCGAGGAGCGAAATTACTGGAACTGAACCTATCCGTCTCGTCGCTAAGGAGGGAACGTTCTCGAAGAGATCCTTTCTCATGAATGGCAGCAATGTTCCCGCCAAGCCCGGGAGGCAGAAGACTAGGAGCTGAACAAGCCCCCAGACCGCCGTGAGCTCCAGAATTGAAGGTATCACGCTGGCAAACGCGGACACTACCAGCGCGATCAGAACGGTGATCAAGAGCGCTTTCAAGGGCCCCCTCATCCAACCACCTTGGCTTATGTCTGCGAGCGAAGACGGGAGAATCCTATCGAATGACCAAGCGAAGATCTGCCTGCTGATGACCAAGACGAAACTTAGGTTCCACATATAATAGAAGAACCAGGTGGCCCCTAGGACGATGAGTAGCTTCGCGAGCAGCCCGATTGGTCCCGCGGGCAATAAGAAGGTCAGGTAGAACATACGCGACATCGGAAACCCCTCGAGGAGTTTCACTTGGGGAGCATCTGGGTGGCTATACTTCAGGTAAGAGACGGCTGACAAGAAATCGGGCCCTATCCTGTACCATAGAAGCAGGCTGGAGGCGTACCAAACGATCGCAGTCGTAGCTACCGCTCCTAAGAATACGATTGGGATAGTCTTCCGAACCTCCCTTATCTCGCCAGAGTAGAAACTCCCCCAGTTGTAGCCTCCATAATAGAGTCCGAAGATGAACATGGCTGCCATCAGCAACCAAGCCGGCGACGATGATCTGTTGAAGCCATCTCTAGCCGCCGCGTCGATTATTGCCTGATAGCTGGAAGAGCTGCCTGCCCAAGAGTTGAACTGGCTTTGGAAGTACGCCGGGGTGACCGGAAGGTACTCGATGAAAACAAGGATTACGGCCGTTACGTTCAGCACGAAGCCAATCAACGCTACTCTACCAAGCGTCCTCTCCGTCGTGAGTAGGCAAACAACGAGTAGATAGACTGTCGCTACTAGGGCAAACCAAGGTTGCCGCGTAACTATATTGGCCGCGGCCGAGAGCCCGGGTGACTGGAACCACAAGCTTAGTAGATTCAGAAGCGTCTGAGTTTCATAGACGAAGTAACCCGTACTCGCCGCTAAGCTGACTCCTACCAGAACGACGAACAGGAAATTATTGGCGAAGGCTACCGATGGGTGCAGGATCCTACTTGTCCAAATGTAGTCTCCCCCCGTCCGCGGGAATGCCACCGTCATCAACCAGTAAAACAGGGCGATCGGAATGCACGGGAGTGCCGCAAGCAGGATAGCCAGCGGCATGTTCGTACCCTGGAAGACCCCCAAGTAATAATCATAGAAGACGAAACCCGCGTTGAAGCCAATCAGTAAAATGGTCAACGCGAACACGTCTAATGCAGAAAGCCTCCTGACGATGCCGGTGGCATCCCGAATGAAGTGACCTTCAGGGCGTTTCGCCAAGGGTTTGCCACTGAATCCGCGTGAGCTTAAGTGCAATGTTATTATGAGTTTCCAGAGGTCCAAAGTCGTTTATAGAGCTAGAGAGGACCGCTAACGCACTGGTCAGTTCACTGGTTTTCATAATGATACTGCAGATCCTCAACAATTGGTCCTGGCTTCAACGTTCACAATGGTTCGGCAAGAGCCAGCTAGTTGAGTTAGAGAGTAGTGAGCTACCCCGGATAGTTGACCACGCATTTCGAAAGGTCCCATTCTACCGCCAATTGTATGAGGCATCCGGCGTATCACCATCTCAGATAACAAACATCAGCAGCATCAGCATGCTTCCGATAGTTAGGAGGGAAGCCTTTGCGAACACGCCTCTTCCCGACAGGACCGCGATGGGCGTTGATACCAGCTCATGTTTGCCCCACACGAGTTCCGGTTCTACGGGCACGCCGATAACGCTCTTGGAGGACCCGGAATGGATTGCCCACCAAGAAGCACTCAAACTACGTTTTCTTTGGGCATGGGGCGTCCGACCTACGGATAAGCTGTGCAGGCTCACAGAAACTAGCTTGAGCGCTCTCTTAGCGAACAGGCTCGGGCTTTGGGGCACAATAAGGAACAGGATGGCCAAATTGAAACGGACCTCCACCGAGATCAGGGACCAGATCCAATTTTTCTTGGACTGGAAGCCGGACGTGGTGATAGCCCAACCCTCCTACTTTAGAGCACTTGCAAAGTTCTCTGAAGACATAGGACAACAAATCCAGTTCAGGCTAGTGGTTTCAACCGCCGAGATGCTGGATGATTCAACCAGAAAATTGATAGAAGACAAATT
>CAZAGP010000199.1:0-5851 GCA_964484575.1 uncultured Candidatus Bathyarchaeia archaeon
AAAGAGTCGACTGTACTACTATGGCAGCCGATAGCCTCGCCCGGTTTAGCTTAAGGACTCTACCCTTGGAGCCTTCCTTCACGCTTTCGATATGATTCTCTAACGCGTCTCGAATAGGTTGGACACAGACTCTATATTTCACACGAATTAATGCGGTAACGCTAAGAGGCAAATCTATGTTCAGCCTCGCATGAGGCTCACCACAGTCAGATTGGAATTTGGTCAAGAGTTGAGTCAGTTGCACACGGTTGTTTGTGTTAAGCATGTTCCGGACGCTACTGACATACGTTTTGATCCCATAACCTTGAACCTGATCAGAGAAGGGGTCCCCGCCATCGTCAATCCGTGCTGCCTAAACGCGGTAGAGGAAGGGATTCGAATTAAGGAAAAGATCGGCGGCACCGTGACCGCGGTATCCATGGGTCCGCTTCAAGCTCAAGAGGCATTACGAGAAGCACTAGCGATGGGGGTGGATGACGCGTTTCTGGTTTCAGATCGGGAAATGGCTGGTGCGGACACTCTTGCAACTTCATACACTCTCTGGCGAACCGTAGCAACTGTGGCCAGCAGAAACCCGTTAGACCTGATTCTAACTGGCAGGGTTGCGATAGATGGGGAAACGGGTCAAGTTCCGCCAGGGTTAGCGGTAAGACTAGGCATCCCCATAATATCTAATGTAACTGAAATCGTAGCCGTCGACCCTGAACTGAAGACTGTCGTGGCGAAGCATCGATTTGACGACGGAATTGAAACGGTAAAGGCGAAGCTCCCTGCGGTTCTAACAATTACTGAAGGGACTAACAAGCCTCGGAACTACACTATTGACGGAATGCTTAGGGCAAAGAAGACTAAGATCGAAGTGTGGGACCGGAACACGATCAGCGCGGAATCAAATATGCTCGGACTCAAGGGATCACCCACAATCGTGAAGAAAGTTTTCCCACCACCCGGCCGGAAACAGGGCGAACTCTTCGATGGCACGAAAGACTCACACGAAGCCGCGAGATGGTTACTTCAGAAATTAATATCCGTAGGGGCATTCGCTCAAGCAAGAACTGAACTGAAGGAAGCTGAGGACACATCGGAATCACATGGCGAACGCAAATCCTCCCGGTTCGGAGAGGTCTGGGTTTGGGTTGAACAACTCCACGGAAAACCTGCCCATGTCTCGTGGGAACTTCTTGGAGAAGGAAAGCGTTTAGCACATGTTTACGGCACCGAACTTGCAGCGGTCGTGATTGGTAATGATGTTTCGAACCTAGCGAAGGACGCGTTTGCTCAAGGTGCTGATAAGGTCTATTTGATTGAAGACGCACGGTTGGAGGATTATCGCACTCAACCGTACGCTATCGCACTCACGCAGGCGGTCAAACAATTCAAACCTGAAGCACTCTTACTAGGTGGAACAATAAGGGGCAGAGACCTCGCAGGATCCGCTGCAACATTCATTGGAACTGGACTGATCGCGGACTGCACCGCGCTTGATGTTGACGTTGAAACGGGCATCTTCATGGGAACCAGGCCCGATTACGGGGGGAACCTGATGTCCACTATTATCTGTCCAAAGCACCGCCCAACTATGGTAAGTGTTCGCCCAAGGGTCATGAAGGGTCGCTCTCCTGATTTGACTAGGAATGGTAAAGTAATCAGATTCGACGTCGAGTTCAGCCCCGGGGACTTCAATACAGAAGTGTTAGATTTTATTCCAATTGAAAAAGTGGGAGTGAGGTTAGAAGATTCCCCGATCATCGTCTCAGGCGGTAGAGGCTTAGGATCGGCAAGTAACTTTCACTTAATTGAGGAACTTGCTCAAGTTCTACATGCACAAGTAGGAGCATCAAGAGCCGCAGTTCGCGCGGGTTGGATTAGTCCAGATCATCAAGTTGGACAGACAGGCACGACCGTTAGGCCAAGACTCTATATCGCGGCAGGAATTTCAGGAGCCATACAACACATCGTAGGGATAATGAACGTAGATTACATTGCCGCGATAAACCGGGATCAGAACGCACCAATTTTCAAAATGTCTGATTTCGGAGTCATCGGAGACCTCTTCAAAGTAATCCCCGATTTCATTGAAGAATTCCGCAGGACTCCACCTCCGGAGTTGAAACAATGACGGAGAAGTTCGATTCTGTAGTCGTCGGAGCTGGACCAGCCGGCTCAGCCGCGGCATATACAATGGCGAAGGCCGGATTGAAGGTTCTAATGCTTGAGAAGGGAGAGAGGCCCGGCTCTAAGAACATGTTCGGCGGAGTGATCTTCAGACATCACACTGAGCAGATTGCTCCGGAATTCTGGAAAAGCGCGCCCATCGAGCGACACGTAGTGGAGTATCAGTACTGGTTTCTGACGAAAGACTCTCACCTGCTCCTAACTCATAGGAACCAGCGGTTTAACAGGACATTCAACGCGTTCACTGTTCACCGGGCGAAATTCGACCCGTGGTTTGCCAAGCTTGCTGAAGATGCTGGAGCCACATTACTAAACCGGACCACGGTTAATGAGGTGATCAGAGAGAATGGTAGAATTGTCGGTGTTAAAACTGACCGCGGCGACGTTCTTGGTGACGTTGTAATCGCTGCAGATGGAGTGAACTCGATGTTGGCTAAGCACGCTGGATTGCGCGAGGAATTGCAGCCCGAATCAGTAGCCTTAGCCGTGAAGGAGGTTATCGCCCTTCCTCACCAAAGAATTGAAGAGAGGTTCAACGTGGGGCCGGACGAAGGCGTAGCTGCAATGCTGGTAGGATGGGGGAGCGGGATGCATGCAGGGTTCATGTACACAAACCGAGATACAATATCCCTGGGGATCGGCATCAGCCTTCGCGATCTTGATAAGATGGGGGAACGCCCACATCTCCTTTTCGAGCAGTTCAAGAATCATCCATCGATTGCACCTCTGGTTCAAGATGGTGAGTTGAAGGAGTATTCAGCTCATCTAATCCCGGAGGGGGGTTACGATTTCGTTTCGCGAATACACATGGATGGTATGCTTGTTACGGGTGACGCTGCAATGCTCGTGAACGCAATAAACTGGGAAGGGACGAACCTAGCTATGACTTCTGGTGTGCTCGCTGGGAACACGGTGATTGGGGCGAAGAAGAAGGGCGATTTCTCTTCCAGAACCCTAGCAGCATATAGGGATACGTTAGAGAGGAGCTTTGTCATGAGGGACCTGAAGAAGTACAAGGATGCCCCTAAATTCTTCTCAGCGAACCAGCATTTCTTCACTCTCTACCCGGAAGTTGCGAATGAATTGGCGTACATGTGGCATGTCGTGAATGATGAAACGAAGGAAAACCACTTGAAGGAAATGAAAGCAACTCTGTTCAAGCGTCGGTCCAAGCTTAACCTGCTGAAGGATGCCTATCACCTTTGGAGGATAATGTCATGAGTCAACGAATCATGGCCATTGAGGATAAGCTCTATCGCAACCGGTACAAGGTTGATGAAGATTCTCATCTTTGGATTAAAGATCCAACCATGTGTCTAAAGTGTCCTTTTGACTTGAGATGTGTCAGGGTGTGTCCGACTGACGTCTTCAAGTGGGAGGAGAATAAAATTACAATCACGTACGACGCGTGTGTTGAATGCGGCGCCTGCAGGATTGCATGCTACGATATTGGATGGAAGAGTCCAAAGGGTGGATTCGGAATATCGTACAAGTACGGTTAAGGCTTATCTGGCAGTCGAGTTCGCTGGTACGTTATCTTCAGATTGCTGTGGTCGCTCCACTCGAATTTAGGCACATTACGTCTGAATCGCTTAAACCTCTGGCTTAACGCGTGAGTTACGACGGGCAATGCAATGGTAGCGTCCGTGAAGCACTGTACCATCTTTGCATGCGGATTGTACTTTCCCCAACTCTGAGCCTCTTCGAACGTTGAACCACTCAATCCTCCCCACTGTGGCACGTCGGTGGTGAATTGGATAGCGAAATCATGAGTCCTATCATGCCGTGTTTGGTAGCTGGCAATCACGGCTGTTTGCTGAATGAAATTCTTTGGGACCCCTCCGCCAACAACTATAACGGACGTGTGACTTGACTTCTCAGTGATCTTCGAACTTTCATCTACATCTTTCATGTGGTCAACAATCACATGCCGCTTTCGTCGCCTGTTTGAGAACATTAGTGAGAAGCCCATGCCGCTGTCACAGAACGACGGAACAAATAGGGGGACTCCTGACTCATATGCTGCTACACAGATTCCGTCACGATCATGCGACATCTCGGAAATCCATTTCCCAAACTCATACAAAACCTCCCGAGAGGAGTAGGGTCGGCTTGGTTGAAGGCGGGACGCGAATTCTTTCTCGATCATAACGTCAAGTCGATAGAATTTCTTTTCATCAGCGTACACATCGTAAACTCGATCAATGCGATGTTTCCGTAGCATTACATTGTCAATCTGGTCGGTGCCCAGCCAATGCTTGCCTCCGATTGTCTCGTAAGCATCATGATAGAGGGTTGCGCCAGTCGTGACGAGAACGTCTATCATTCTTCTCCGGATCAAGTAAGACACTAGTGACCGCATTCCCGCGGGAACCATCGCTCCGGCCAAGCCTAACCAAATAACCATCTCTCGTTTCTTCAGCATACTAGTCCAGACTTCCGCTGCTTCGCCAAGCTTGCGTCCTTGGAATCCCGTTAGCGACATGTCACGAACTAATTCGCTGATCGACTTGTCCGGATCTACATCTATAGGTCGAGTTGGACGTCGGAGGACCTGTTCACGCTTCAAAAGGCTCACCAATTAGGTGCATTCACAACAAATAAGATCTACTGAAATGCGCGGCGCCGTCGGTTATGGCTGTCCGAGGAGTTCAGTCACGATACGGGCCATGTTTTCGTCTTTTGCTTGCTGCCTCCAATGTTTTTCGAATCTGCTAATTATGGCCATGACGTCAGGCAGCGGAACCCATTTGGAAGTGATAGGGTACATTTTCTCGGAGGCAGGAGTCTTCCCTAATTCAGCGATTTCCTGTTTGACCTGATTGAGATTCATCGTTCTCGATTTTCACCATGCCATTGATTATAATTTATCTCATTCGTTTGTGACGCTTCCGCTGAACTTCGGCTAGGACTCTCGACGTTGCATCATCACCCGGTTTGATTTCAAGAATTCGAATCTTGGATAATTTCAGCTGTTTTCGAATGGATTTCGCTATCTTCTGTTGCCAGGCATCTTCGATCACAATCAAACAGGATTTGGATGTTGATTTCTGAAGGTATTCCGTGATCTTTCTTGAGGCCTCTCGTATTGTTTGCGCGGTGGGTTTTAGTGAGTTTTCCGTTTGTGAGAGTGGATACACGTCGACTAGCTCGTTCGGTATTACTCCATAGCTTAGGTTGTAGGAGCACAGATGCGTGTCAAGCTTAACGAGGATTTTTCTGAGTGAAACGTCGCTGTCGAAATTCTGGCGAAACGGTTCCAAGTAATTGTCAGGCAGAAGCACGACGCGTTGAGCTTTGGGCGGTACGTAATTTTCCATCAGCCGTTTGTGATGTCTGTTAACTTCAGGCCGGTTGAGAGATTTTTCCGAGATTAGAAATGGTCCCTTTTTCTTTCTCGTTGGGGTATCAGATTCTAAGCATTCAGCGTATTTGAGGAACGCGTCAAAGGCGTGAGATAGCGACGGATGACTGCTAGATCTGGCCTCAACCAGCTCCCATAAGCGCCCGTCCGAAATTGCCTGTTTGACGGTTTGAAGCTCGCTGTGACATGCGCGTAGATTGTGTTCAGCCAAAAAGCGTTCTCGTTCGAACTTTAACATTTTTCTCGCTTCTTGAGGGGTTCGCGCGGAGCATGATACGCAATCGCAAGGAAAGTATTCTAGGTCCTCTAGCT
>CAZAGP010000200.1:0-2970 GCA_964484575.1 uncultured Candidatus Bathyarchaeia archaeon
TATTCTGACTAATCCTTCTTCCATTCGTCTGAACTGACTGTGTATCTGACCAGAGGGATTGGTTGCTTCCCCCTGGTCAGATGATTGTGTTAAAAGATCTCGGTTGATGCCATCCTCACGTGCTCTGCCGCCACCACCCGGCACTTCTCCCGACTCGCAGCGATGAGCGAACCTTTGGCAAGAAGATTTGCCCTCCTGAGGAGCCCTCCGGAACCCTGGTGGATAGCGAGGATCGCCTCATCGGAGAAGAGCTGTTCCTTTATGCCGGCGATCTCCAGGTGATGCTTCAGGTACCCCGCCATCTCCTTCTGTTTGAGCCCGTCGAGGTGGCTCCTGCCGATCACCCTCGATGCCAGGGGTCTCGAGGTGAGGTACATGAGCTTGTCGAGGAGGTTGTTCTGCCCTGCCAGGATGATCGCAAGCAGCGGCTTCGAGTCGAGTTCGAACTGGCCGAGGGTGTGGAGCTGGGCAAAGACCTCGAGCCGGAGCAGGCTGGCTTCATCAATGATCAATACGGGAATCTGTTTCCTCTTGCCGATCTCCGTGATCGCCATCCGTATGCTGTGGGTCAGCTTGGCAAGCGATATGCTTCCCCACTCGATGTCGAGGGCCATCGCGATCTGCTTGAGCACCTCGATGATGGAACCGGTGGAGGCGACGACCGGTATGATCTGGTACTGGGACGGATGGAGCGCGCTTGCCGCATACCGGAGCGCCGTCGACTTGCCCGAGCCCACATCGCCGGTGATGACGGATAGGGCCCCGAGATTGACGGCATAGAGGCAGCGCTCTTTCGCCCCTTCCAGGGCCGGTGTGTGGAAGAGCTCATCGACCCGGACGTCCGGAGAAAAGGGTTCTTTCATGAAGCCGAAAAAGTGTCTCATGGCTCCTCCTTTTCGAAGACCCGACCGCCGCGATAGTGTTCTTCTTCTTTTTGACGCTTCTCGCCTGGGATAAGATCGACCGCCTGGTAGGTCCTTCGTACCTTGGCGTTGATATGGACGTCAAGGGGAAGTACCATGCCGTGGGAGGTCCCGTTATACAGAAGCTCCACCCTCGAGGGATCGCTCTCATGGTAGAGGAGCGTGACGGTCCTACCAATCAGCACCACCGGCGCCTCGTACAATCTTCCATCCAGCGAGATCGTCCGGTCCCTGTCCACCTTCCTCGTCACCCGTTTCCTGAAGTGGTCCATGAGGTTCTTTGGCGCCTCCCGGATACAGTGGAGGTGACGCGCGTACCGCGCGAAGGGCGCCTCATGCGTCGTGCCGTGCTCGCGGAGGTGGTACTCCTCGATCCACGCGGCGAGCCTTTTGTTGAGCTCCTCCAGCGCAAGCCCGTCCGGTATCGTGGACAGAAACTGCATACGGGCGGTCTTAAAAAATCGTTCTATTTTTCCGCGCCCCTCGGGCTGGTAAGGCCTGGAATGGACCAGGGCGATGCCGAGGGAAGCGCACGCGTGGCGCAGAAGCTGCGTCGAGAAGGCCGGACCGTTGTCCACATAGAGCTTCCTCGGCAGACCCCGTTTCGCCAGCGCCTTCGCGAGGGCGTCGGTGTAGCAGTCGATCCGCTCGTTGAGATAGAATTCTGCGTGGGGAATGAGCCGGGACATGTCGTCGATGAAGGCGAAGAGATAGGTCTTTTTCATCTTCCCTTCGTGGAGTGCCTTCGGGCCGTGGAGGGCATCCGACTGCCAGATGTCGTTGGGGAGCTCCGCCTCGAACCTCCTGCGGTCGGGATAGACGTGGCTCTCCGAGACCCCGTGCTGTCTGAAGATCCGGTAGATGGTGGCGTAGCTCACCAGGTAGTGCGGGGGGAGGATCCCCTTCGCCCTCGCCTCTTTCAAGAGGACGGGGAGCGTGAGTCCCATCCGCTCTCTCCGTAACTGGATGAGGGCGGCGATGGCCTCCTCGTCCATGACCCGATACCTGCCCCTGTCCTTTCGTTCTTCAGGGTAGAGGCTCTCCAGGTGTCGTCCCCCCTTCTCGTAGCTGCGCATCCACGAGAGGATGGTGGAGCGGCTGATGTGGCTGCGCAGGGAGAAGGGGATCTCCCACTGGAGGTCAGCCTTTTCCTTAAGGAGCGCCTCCTTTTCTCCCCGGAGGAGCTTTCTTCCGCCGACAAGATCGGCGATGACGCCGAAGCGGAAGACGGCAATCGTTTTCTTTGCATCCTCGTCCATGACCGGTACCTCCTTGTGTTTTTTTCTAAGAAAGTACTCCGGATAGAGGACAAAGTCGCCGCAAGAACGCGGTGGGGTGGTGCTCACAGCCGCAGCGTTGCACAATCGAGTGCATGGCTCGCGGGAACAAAACCCCGGGAGATGATCTCCTGTATGCTGGCCAGGTCGGGGGAGAGCATAGTACGGAGCCTTTGCGCCTGCAGGAGCAATCCCCCGTACCAGTACTGCTGGTTCTGGCGGGGAAGACAGGGCATAAAATGGTCATAGGCTACCCTGGTCACGAGCGATGAGAGGATGGTCCAGATGGAATAGCGAAAGCGGGGATAAAAGCGGTCAGGCCGTAGGGTATAAACCGTATGGCAGTCAGGACAGCGCAGGCGCTTCACCCAGAGGGGTTGTATATAGCCTTCAAAGTACCTCCGGACGTAGCCATGGCCCCAGACGCGGGATGAGCTGCAGGAGAAGCAGCGAAGGAGTTTTGGCCACGGGTACTTCTTGCCGAGCTCGACTAAGCTCTTTACATCCACGGCCACAGGTAGTACCATTACAGGGTAACGTCCTGTTACACGAGGCAACCGTAAGGGTGTTTCCGTCCAAGGGTCGCGCCCCCGGTTGCCTCCGGTTTTTATTACGTACCGCTTCTTATTATTTTAATCAGATACGACGATCGTGCGGAACAGAAAAATTTAAAACGCTTTCCGGGCCCCTAAACTTCAACTACCCATTAGCATAAACCAATACGTTAAACTGGTTGCTTTCAGCTTTTCACTCGGGATTCTGCCGCCCAT
>CAZAGP010000201.1:0-5231 GCA_964484575.1 uncultured Candidatus Bathyarchaeia archaeon
TTGAAGGTGCAGGGTCAGACTCCCGGTCTTATGGAAGAACATGGAGGAAGGGTAACTCAGATTTTCAAAGTACCGAGTGCTTCCCAATCCTATTTTATCCAAATTGCGTACCCCGTTTCGAATGTGACTTCTGACTTCGAACTTCTGTTAGCGACGGTCATGGGCGAGATCTCTTGGTGGGTAGCGGAAAGTGCTGGGTTTGCGACGAAACTGCTGGACCTAGAATTTCCGGAACCCTTTCTTCGAGAGTTCAGTGGCCCCAAATTCGGTCTCTCAGGCATTCGCGAGTACTTGTCCGTAAAGGATAGACCAATTCTTAACAGCATGATCAAACCTTGTACGGGTCAACACACAGATTTGCATGTTAGAGTCTTCAAAGAAACCGCGTTCGGCGGTGTTGACCACATAAAAGATGATGAAGTTCTGGGCGATATCCCCATCAATCCTCTCTATGAGCGATTGAGTAAGTGCATGGAGATAGTTGACCAAAAGAAGTCAGAGACCGGTGAAAGTACAATGTACTCGCTCAACATTACAACTCGATCTGACAGGATACTTGAGAAGGCAGAAATTGCAGTGCAGGCTGGTGCGAACGGATTGATGATTGACAGTTCTGCTGGGCTCGGACCATTAAGAATGCTTGCAGAGGACCCAAGTATTAGAGTTCCAATTCTCTATCATCCATGCTTCAATGGTGGAATGGTCGCTAGTGAGAGAGGCGGTCTCTCCTTCCCTTTGTTGGCAAAGTTGGTTAGAATGGCCGGAGCCGATGCGATGGTTCTTTACTCATACCTAGGCAAGATTCCAAGCGCAACTAAGAACAGCAACCTGCAGGTGCTGGGCCAAGCAACGTGCCAGTTGCATAGCAAGAAAGCGATGGGCTGTCTGCTCGCTGCTGGGATACACCCCGGTTTAGTACCTATACTCCTGAACGACTTCGGGCCAGAAATAATCATCGGCGCAGGCGGAGCTGTCCATGGTCATCCGGATGGATCAAGAGCTGGCGCCCGCGCAATGCGTCAGGCTATTGACGCAGCCATAAACCAGAATTCTCTTGAAGATGCGGCAAAGACCCACTCGGAACTCCGAGTTGCACTGGAGAAATGGGGTACACCGAAGAATATTGAGGAAGCGAAAAGACTCTACGCGTTGAGAGGATAGTGCGAGTTACGCAACTCGCTCCTCGAATTTACTGTTTCAGTTCCAATGCGGGAAGTGCACGCTGTAGTTCAAGGTTCTTTTTAGCAGCTTCCTCGATGGGCACGTTTGCAAGTGCTGCTCTAACAGCCTGCATCATAGCTTTAGCTCCGGCAGTTGATCCGTCAGGATGACCGTGTATCCCTCCACCGGCAAGAAACATCATGTCTGTGCCAAGAGTCCGAACGCTGATACCAATGTTCGCAGGGCGGTTACCAGCTGACGAACATGGCATAGTAGGCTTGACATGATGTAGAGGTTGACGGAGGGCGCCTATAGTGCGCTGCGTCTCGGCTTTGTCGTAGTAGAATTTACCTTCAACACTTCCAATATGCAGCTGGTCCGCTCCACACATTCGCATGAGCTTCGACCAGAGCGCCACATCAATTCCATGCTTCGGATTTCGCGTAAAGGCCGCGTGTCCGACTCTGTGACAATGAATAGGAACCTTAACTGATGGATCCTCAGCCAACGCCTGCAAACCGCCAAAGCCCACGTACGGTCCACAAACCATGAGGTGGTTTGCACCAGCTTGAATCGCCTTCTCGGCAAGCTCAAGCAATTTGTCCTGACGAGTCGTGATGTTCACGGCATATAGAACATTCTTGCCGGTCTGCTGCTTGGCCTTATCAATTGCTTCCATCGTTGCAGATACTCTATCTTCTAAGCGACAGTATTTGGGACTGACGAGAGCTTCGTCGTCTTTGATGAAATCGATACCTCCTAAAGCCGTCTCGTATGCCAGTTTCGCGTAAGTCTTGGCATCAAGGCCAACATTTGGTTTCGTGATAGCGCCTATTACGGGACGAGCCTCGTTGCTGATGCCTGCCGCCTTCTTTGTCCCTTCGACTCCAAACTTTGGACCTTTGTACGCTTCAAGCCAGTATTTCGGGAAATTCAAATCAAGTAGCTTAACGTTATCAAGCACTTTCATATCGAAAATATTTCCAGCTATGTCTGAGAGAAGACAGTTTATGCCCCCGACTTCAGGATCATAGTTCGAGGCTTCGAAGGCAAGTTCAACGTAACCTGAGTTACCTGAACCTATGACGCGAGAGATCTTCGCGCCGAATTCTTTCCTCACTTGAAGCGTTTCATATCCTACCAGAGTCCATGTCCCTGTGGAGTTTTCGATAGCTGATTCCTCAGCCATCTTTGTCATTGATGCGGACCCTTCCAGGCTGTAGAGCGCAGTGATATGACGATCACGGTCCACTGACTCGGGCGCAACGTACATGATGTCTCTGAGTGTCTGATCATCGACGCGCGTATGACTATCCATTTCTATCATCTTAGCAGTTTGACAAAGGTCAGAACTATATGTTTGTTTCCGAGCAGTATCATTTCGAAGATCATCGCCCTGTCAAAATTCAGTGCTTACTCAACGCATGCAAAACCATTACAGTTGCAACCCACAGTTACTAGCGTAACAAATCAAGCAGAATATCAAAGAAGAGTATTGCAATCAAGATCCTTTAGATTGCTTGTCAAGCTTTCATCTGATCCCAGTCTTTCTCAAGCCATTCATTAATCAGGGAATGGTAGAATTCCATCCGTTTCTCGTACAGACTAGCCCTTCGGAGACTCGGCTCGTAGCGCCTGTTTGCCTTAGTGAAAGCCGCGGCTCTACCTTCAATGTCATTCCAAATACCCAGCGCCTTGCCCGCTAGAATAGCCGCTCCTAGCGTTCCAAGTTCAGGCTGGTCAACAGTTTCTATCACTGTGCGGGTTAAATCAGCCTTAAGCTGTGTCCACCATTCTGAACGTGTTCCTCCACCGATCCCTCTCAACATGTCTATTTTCGCGCCGCCTTTCTTCAATGCAACAATCAGATACGACATATCGTAGACTATGCTCTCCATTACGGCTTTCACAATATCCGTCGACGTTGTCGCGAGGGTCATTCCCAGGAGAGCAGCACGGAGCTCACTCCCACCTACCCATGGGACTGTTGCACCCGAAACATGTGGAATAGCAAGAACATGTCCAGGACCTCGATCAGAGTTTCGAAGCGATGTTTCCATTTCCTCAACTTTGACATTGACGAGATCTCTGACCCAGTTGAGAGCGGCACTACCTGTAGGGCTGAGACAGTATATCATCCAGCTTGCTTCCCCAGGGTAAGGTCCTATAGAAACGCCAGCGTCCATCAGGGTTGAAGCTGCTGGTTGTGCATGAACCGGTAGAAGCAGATTCTCCCACGATCCGCTGATGAGGCAGCCAGTTCCTACGTTCGAAACGCCAGCTCCGAGTACGCAGCAGACGGCGTCGTTAGCTCCTACCGCAACTTGGACTTGATTTTTTAGACCGAGACTGGTCCAGACATCAGTTCGAAGTTCGCCGATTATTGTTCCCCAAGGCCTGATTTCTGGAAGTATGTCCTGATCGATTTCGAATTCTGAGATACGCTCGGGTGACCATTGATGCGTATTGAAATCATAGATAAGAAATCTGCCAGCGTGACTCCGGTCGACGACAGCTTGACCTGCCAAACGTAAGTTCATGTATTCTCCCCACCCAACGAAATATTTCGCTTTCGCAATGACCCCTGGATGATTCTTCTTCCACCATAGCAATCGACACACTGGATCCATGCGCTCGGGCATATGGCCACAGAACGCGAACCATTCGTCAGGTTTGTAATGACTCGAGATCGATTGTTCCAGACCGCTCTCTCGAGTGTCAGCGGTCATGATGCAAGGTCCAAGCGCTTTGCCACCAGCATCAACCGGGAACCCTTCTCGAGTAGAAGCGGATATCGCAATAACTAGCGGTGGATCACGAAGCAATGATTCTGTGGAAACTAGTTGGCGCAGCCCATTCATGCAGTTGATCCATATTTCCTCCGGATCAAGTTCCCAAGCTCCTGGAAAGGGATGGTGTGGTGTGTGAGCAGCATAAACACTGCCAAGTGATCTCCCCTCTGAATTGTAGGCGGACAATTTGGTGCCTGTAGATCCTACATCTATACCAATCAAACTCATTTAAGAATCGCCTGTTCAGTAACCTCATACCAATCAAGAGAGTTTCGTCGATACGACAATGCTAGAATCTACTGAAGCAAAACTCTTAGAAATATTTGCTTGCCGATTCTTGAATCCGAATGAGACTCCTCAAGTCCATTGGGATAATGCGTCGGACGGATCAGTGAACGCAAAATCCGGCCTGTGCATCCTTAATTCGTCGTCATCTCCGAAACCCCATAGAGCAGCAGCAGACTTTATCCCGGCTCTGTTAGATGCTTCAATGTCTCTTACCGCATCTCCCAAGTAGACCGTCCGATCAACTGCAGCAGACATCAATCGTACTGCTCGAATCAAACCCTCAGGGTTGGGCTTAAGCTCGGTTACGTCATCGGCAGTAACAATCACTGAGAACTGGCCCCGTAACCCTGTCTCATCTAAAGTCGTCTTGGTCATTCTTGCATCAGATGCAGTGCAAACGCTAACATCGACACCAGCACTTTGCAATCCAAATATGAGCTCAGGAATTTCATCGTAAACGCGCGCATATTGGTGGAAGTATTTTCTGTAATAGGAATGGTACCGTTGCACAGCCTGCTCAGCATTTTTTCCTAGAACGGTCTGCTGTATAATCTGTTCTAGTGTCGGGCCGAACCTTGAGTACACCTCCTCACGCGAGAAACTTCTTCCCACAACGTCCGCAACAGCATAATTAAAGGACCTCACAATAAGCTCCATGTTATCGAGCAGGGTTCCGTCGACATCGAAAATCACATGTTCTATTCGATGATTAGAATGATTAACTTTCAACATTACGAACACTTGATTGATAGTTTGTCCGATGCGTCCAGAGGATAAAAAGCCTATACCGCTGCTATCTCTCGGCAAGACTTTAGAACATAGTCTGGCAGATTGTTTCCTGGTGTAACTGTTGAGGCTGGAGAATAGAGTCGCAATAATAACGGGCGCTTCTAGAGGAATCGGGAGTGCGATCGCAAGGCGTTTTGCAGCTGAAGGAGCTAAAGTTGTAGTCAACTACGTCTCGTCTGAGGAGAAGGCCATGCACTTAGC
>CAZAGP010000202.1:0-4322 GCA_964484575.1 uncultured Candidatus Bathyarchaeia archaeon
AAATCAGCCTGTGGCGGTTCAAGGTCAAGAGCCTTTGCAGAAATGCACGACGCATTCGAGGAAGACCCGATCTGTCCATACGTTCCCTCGTATAATGAATCAGAACATTCGTCCCAGCCAAATTTGATTGGCGAAGAACTCACTATGATTCGTTAATGCTTACGCGTGACAGCCGAAAGAATCGACTGTGTTCCCCGCATTCGGCTATCCTACAGAAAGTCGGACGAACGCCGACGCCAAACCATTTCTACTATTGGCAAGTCTGCACTGACGTTCTAAAATGCTTAAACTAAACTGATATAACGAGCGTTAAATAGATTCGTTTCTAGCCACAGGGAAGAGGAATGAGATGACGACCACCATGCAATCTCAACAGCAAATCTTGCATGTGGCAAAGATGCTATTCACCAAGAAGGGATTCTCAAACGTCTCAATGCGCGATATTTGTCGGGAGGCGCACGTGACCGCGCCCACTGTGTACTATTATTTCAGGAATAAAGAGGCACTTTTCGAAGCGGTAGTTCTCGAAACAATAAGCATGAGAGGTTTTTCCACAACTCTGAGCAATGAATGTAAGAAAGCGAAAGAGAGGGGTGTGTCTTCACAGATAGAGACATTCGTTCACGTTTATCTTTCCTCCTTTCCGAATAAACTGATTAACACAGGACTTTACCTTCGACGCTCAACTCAACTCGACCCTGTGGGAGCCCGGACTCTGCTTAAGGAGTTGGACCGCGTTGAATCCTTGCTAGTGAGGATAATTCGCGAAGGAATCAGAAACGGCGAATTCCGCGTGACAGATCCTCGAATGGCGTCGGCATGCTTACTTGGAATGATGAATCGATTCATCTTCCAGAGGATACATTTCAAGCGCGAATACAGAGCAATCGAAGCAGCGTCCTATCTATCAAGTTTCTTTCTGACGGCCATGAAGGCATCGTAAGAGGTCCCTCAGGTGAAGCAGCAATTAATACTCGTGGGCGCTAACCATAAGTCAGCTCCTATTAGGCTGAGGGAGAAATTCCACTGCGACGTTAACCAGATCAAGTATCGTCTAAGATTGATTAAAGAAAGTAGAATTCGTGAAGCTGTGATTCTCTCGACTTGCAACAGAATCGAAGTATACGCGCTAGCTTACGATAATGAAGATGCCAGCAAATCTCTCTTTGCAATGTTGAGTGAATGGGGGAGAACTCCTATCGAAGAATTATCTAGACATGCATACACGCTATTTGATGACTCTGCTGTAACCCACTTGTTCGAGGTAGCTTCAGGCTTAGACTCTCTAGCATTAGGCGAACAGCAAATCCAAGTCCAAGTGGGAAATGCCCTCAAAATTGCACAAGAAGTTGACGCTTCAGGTGCTTTTCTATCCGAACTATTCTACGCTGCAGACCGTGCTGCTAAGAAAGTGCGAAAGCAGATGGGGTCGGAGTTCGAAGCAACTTCTGTGAGTTCCGCGGCGATTTCGCTTCTAACCTCCGGATTTCCAAACGTTCACACCGTGCTTATCGTTGGAGCGGGCAAGATGGTGACACTAGCCGCCGACAAACTGAAATCGAGTGGAGAATATGAGATTCTAATTGCGAATCGCACTTATCAACGGGCAGAGGCTTTGGCGAGACGTGTATCTGGAGCACCATGGCCTTACGATGAGCTTCCTTCAGCCTTGAAAAGGATTGATGCACTACTGATTTTCACATCGGCCAACGACTACCTGATTAATGCAGAAGATATTTCATCGGCGATTCAGAAACGTCCCAATTGCGAGCTGGTCCTAATAGACGGATCAGTACCGCGCAATATAGACCCGGATTCGGCGCGGCTTGCTGGAGTTCATCTCTACAATATTGACGATCTTGCACCATTAGCAGATGTTAAAATCTCCGAAAGCAGAAAGCACGAAGCCAAATTAACAATAAACGCTGAAGTAGCGAAGTTCTTCACTAAGCTCAGAAGCTATCAAGCTAATGACACTCTACGAGAATTACACCAACTAGCCGAAGAGATTCGGCAGAGTGAGCTTAAACGCGCGTTCAATCGCATGGACAGGCTCTCAAACCACCAGAGAGAGATAATTGACGCGTTGACGAGACGCATCGTTAACAAGCTATTGTATGCGCCCACGTTGCGTTTGAAAGAACACGCTGGTAACGGTGATGCAGAATCACTGGATCTCATCAGAGAATTATTTACAATAAGCCAGGAAAATGCGTAATGAAAAGTCGCGTACGCGTTGGAACTAGAGGAAGTCAGCTCGCGCTCGCGCAAACCAGTGAGGTCATCAAGGAATTAAGACGGGCAGTATCGAACTTGAAATGCGACGTTATTCCTATTCAAACTGAAGGCGATAGGCTTAGGACACCCGTGGAAGGCAAGAACCTCTTCACTAAAGAAATAGAAGAGGCGTTGATTGAAGAGAGGATAGATATTGCTGTCCATAGCATGAAAGATCTTTCAGTAGATTTGCCCCCTGGAATTACGATTGCGGCAATCCCAAAGAGAGCGAACCCACACGACGTTCTGATTTCGCGTGAGAAGAAGAAATTCATGGAGTTACCGGGAGGAGCGCGAATAGGGACAAGTAGCCCGAGGAGACGGTCACAATTATTAGCTGCTCGTGGAGATTTTGAATTAATCGATATTCGAGGTAATGTAGAAACTCGCCTCAGAAAACTCGCGAGCGGAGAGTATGACGCGATAGTTCTGGCAGCCGCAGGCTTAGAAAGGCTTCGTTTGAAGCATGAAACAACAGAGATCTTGCCGACTAGGCTTATGCTCCCAGCAATTGGACAGGGCGCGCTTGCGATTCAAAGCAGAAATTCAGATGAGGAGATCATCAGCCTATTCAGTAAAATTGATCACCCCGTCACGAGACGAGAGATCGAAGCTGAGAGAGCGTTTGCCAAGAAACTCGGCGGAAACTGCAAAACACCAATCGCAGCATATGCCCAGTCAAATTCGTCAAAACTGGTCATTGAAGGCATGATCGCATCCTTGAACGGACGGATGCTCGTTCGAGGTCGAGTTATTTCAGATAATTTGAACGCCACCCAAGTTGGAGAAGAACTAGCAAAGTGCCTCCTTGACAAAGGAGCAGAACCACTGCTGGAAAAGGTCTGATGAGAATGTCCATCATGCCACTCTCCGGAATGAAAGTAATAGTAACGCGGCCAGCCAATCAGGCAATATCCCTCTCGACCAAACTCCGGAACTTGGGAGCAACAGCGATCGAAGTCCCAATGATAGAAATCCAATCACCCTCAGATACTGACTCAATTGACAATTCCATACAAAATCTAAGGAAGTATGACTGGGTAATCTTCACGAGCGTCCATGGTGTCGAATTCTTTCTTCGCCGAATGACTATGCTGCACGTTCCTGAATCGTCACTTGATGGAGTGAAAATCGCCGCAATAGGATCCGCAACGTCAGCAGCCATCCAGAGTATCGGCAGAACTCCTGATTATGTTCCGTCAGAATTCCTCTCTGAAAGGATAGCAGCAGGCCTAGGCTCCTTACAGGGTAAGCGTATTTTGCTTCCTCGAGCTGACATAGCTTCTAAGAAGTTACCGCTGCTGCTCAGAAATAAAGGAGCGTTAGTGGATGAAGTCGTAGCCTACAAGACCGTAGTGCCGCGAGAATTGAAACGTGACCAAATAAAGACCGTTGTCGAGTCAGGAGTGGACGCAATAATTTTCACCAGTCCATCAACCGTCCATAATTTCGTGGATGCACTGAAGGACGTGAGTTCAATGAAAGAATTGAATAATATCAAAATCGTATGCATCGGACCCGTTACGGCTGAAGCAGCCACACAGTCAGGCATGCAGGTAGCTCTCGTCGCGAATCCTCATACGATCGACGCATTAGTGGAGGCAATGGCCAACGAGATCAAAAGGCTATGAAATTTGGATGTTCACGATGATTCAAATGATGATCCGACTACGATTGTTAGAATTGCAGGTGACGAGTGAGTGAAAGAGCAACCAACATCATCCACCGATCAAGTTGTAAGTCGACGTGAATTTCTAAAATACACCTTCTTCAAGACCGATTTACAATGGAAGCGCCTCGACACCAATCAGCGAAAGCTCGGGAAAGAGCAATTCGCCCGTCTCGTAAAGGATTTTGCGGAAGACCATCTCCTCAGATCATATTCCCTTGTGGGTCTCCGAGGCGACACTGACTTCCTTCTCTGGAATATTAGCCCGCAGATAGAGGAACTTCAATCGTTCATGTCAGCTTTACTAAGATCAGAATTCGGGAAGTATCTGATTCTGCCGTATTCGTATCTGGCCGTCACCCGAAAATCAGAATAT
>CAZAGP010000203.1:0-3433 GCA_964484575.1 uncultured Candidatus Bathyarchaeia archaeon
CAGACCGTACCCACGGCTTCGTAGGCGCGGACCTGGAAGCCTTATGCAAAGAAGCCGCTATGCGCGCTCTTCGGCGAATCCTTCCAGATATCGACCTCGAAGCAGAAAGCATACCCGCAAAAGTCCTTAGCAAACTTGTCGTCGGAATGAACGATTTTGAGAACGCTCTGAAGGAAATTCAACCCTCAGCCCTACGGGAAGTTCTCGTCGAGGTACCAAACATAAGGTGGACCGACATCGGCGGATTAGAAGACGTGAAGAAACAGTTGAAGCAGGCCGTCGAATGGCCGCTGAAGTATTCTGAACTCTTCGTGAAGAGCGGAGCCCGACCTCCCAAAGGCATCTTGCTCTACGGGCCGCCAGGAACTGGAAAGACCATGCTCGCGAAGGCTGTGGCAAACGAGAGTGAAGCGAACTTCATCAGCATCAAAGGCCCCGAACTCCTATCAAAATGGGTTGGTGAATCCGAAAGCGGCGTGCGCGAAGTCTTCAGGAAAGCCCGCCAAGCTGCACCAACAGTCGTCTTCTTTGATGAAATCGACGCAATCGCGCCAGTCCGCGGGAGCGGATTAGGTGACACGAACGTAACCGAACGAGTCGTCAGTCAACTCCTCACCGAACTCGATGGACTTGAAGAGCTCCAGAAAGTCGTGGTTCTAGCCGCCACGAACAGGCCGGACATAATCGACCCTGCCCTACTAAGAGCCGGCAGATTCGACAGACTCCTGCAAGTCGGATCACCCGACAAAACCGCGAGGCTAGACATACTAAAGATCCAGTCAGCAAAGAATCCACTAGCGGAAGACGTGAACCTGGAAAGCATTGCTGAAAAAACCGAGGGATACTCCGGCGCCGACCTTACAGCACTAGTATCATCGGCAGTAATGATGGCGCTTGAGGAACATGTTGAAAAGTACAAGACCACTGAGGAAGTTGGAAAGCACGCCGCAGAAGTGAAGGTTACAATGAAACATTTCGAAGACTCACTAGCGAAGATAAAACCGTCAAGCCTAGAAGAGAAGAAACTCACCGGAAAAATAGCATACGCCTAACTGGAAAAGTTACGGGACCTAGCGGACGGACAAAGGAACCTGTCACTCGTTGGCGTTGCTTGGCCTTCAACTTCAAGTTGCCAGAACCCGTCGAACCCATGAAAATCGAAAAAATGACTCCGTAGCTAACACATCAGCAACACGGATAATCTTGCCGCACCAAATTGCGCGGACTCTTTTGAAGTCATTCGGGATCTACTCATAAACGAGTATTATGGATACCGCAAAATGCAAGCCTTGCGCAAGTTGCTGAGAGCTCGAGGTAACTTTTTGAGTCTGAAAGTGGCGATTTTCATGTGCAAAAAACTTGCTACCGATCAATTCGAAGAGTGCATTGGGATCTCGTTCGCAACTAGCAGCGAACGGATCCAACAATCGTTTTCTGCTAGCATTAGGCAACAGATTTGGGAAGAGGAGGTTCAGTTCCAAGGATGTAGCTAACCAGTTGGGTATCGATTTCCTACATACGGCTAAGAAATTGTGCCGTATGGCTCATGCACCATACAATTTGCTCTCAGCAAGGAAGATGCCACGGCCTATGGGTGGATACGAGAACATTTACTCGATATCCGCTCATGGATGGGGCAAGATCACGTATCTGCAGGGCCATACTGTCCAGAGAAAGATCCCCAGTAGCTCTCCGGAAGAAGTATGGGCTAGCTATTACTTGGCAAATGGGATGGGAGAAGAGGCTGATTTGATGGAAACGATCAACTTCAATGAGGTGGCGCATCAGTTTCCACCTCTTTATCCATCAACTGACGAAATGGGACGTGTGCTCTGTCATCTTGACCCGGCAGGTCAGGTTCTCGTCGAAGGAATTAAAATGTACATGAATCTGCCTCAGAGGGACTACCGCAAAACATGGCTTCAAGCACGACATCTCCAACTCAGAGGCCTTATTCCACGGGAAATTAACGTCGGACTATTCGTCCTCAACGCGTACCAAAGGGGTAGCTCGGATTCGGCCATCATATCGACACTTCTACTCCGTGGAGGATTCAAATTACGTTCGGAGGTGATTCGATTGAAATGCTTGATCCTAGAGAAGGCTGCACAAGGTTCGAGTACGTCAACTCCAAGTCCTCCTTGTGAGCACTGCGGGCGTCTTGAGGAACTAATCGAACTCTACAAACTCTACATTCAGCTACTAAAAGACAAAAACAGTTCACTCTCACGTCTACTAGACAGATGTATTGAAGAGAATCAGCAACTCGACAATCGAGTCAATAGTCTAAGACAACACATTGCAATGATTAGTCGATGTCTAGGACTGGTCACCGATGGACTCAACGAGATTAAGGATCCCCCAATCACTCTGCTTCCCGTGAAAGAATACATCAACAAGAGCTTAGCTGGAATCGTTCTCATGAACTGCAATGCATGATCAAAATTAACCAACTCTTGCTGCCACAATCTCGAATTGAGTTACGGGCGACGCGGTTTGAACTCGTCCCGTAGACTTGCAAACTAACGGTGTAAAGCTTCATAGCAGAACGACAGAGACCGTGGCTCAAGACCGCTAAGTGAGCCTGAAGCGAGTACTCCAGGACGCGCCGTTCACTTGAGCAGCTTCTTCATGTCAGATATTGGGCACTATGCTTCTCAAACGCTTTCGTAATTCGATTATAGAACGGGGTGGCCACTTCCGGTTGGAAGCTTAACATAACGATCAGGTTACGGTACTTGTAGAATACGAGGAGGACCTTCTCGTAGTGGACGGTTATGCCTTCAACCTTCCCGAGGAAGCTTGCAAGCTTATTCACTGACTCGAAGATTATTTGAGGAACTATGGAGACGAAGTTTCGCTGCATCTCGTCAGATGTGAACGTTGGGATTCCTTCACGCTGCTCGGAAGCAAGAATATGATAATCATCAGTTACAACTGCTACATATCGGATTGAAGAGTCTGCTTTGAGCATCTCACGGGCAAAACCCACGGCGTCCATATGCCACACTTCTCTACCGAACGTTGATTTCAGTATTCTAGTTTTCCTTTACACGTTCGCACTCCTGGATGTTACCAGTTAAGAAGTTCTATCCAAATCCCGTCAGGGTCCTTCACATATACTTCAGTGAGCCCTCGCGCTTCAGAAGGAGACACAGCGACCTCGATACCGTGGGACACGATCTTCTCCAGGGCATCTCTAACGTTCCCAACACCGAAGGCTAGGTGATCCAATTCTTCTCCATGTCGGTACTTGCATAGAATTTGCTTCGTTTAGGGTACCAGTTCAACTCAAGCTCTTGCGATGAACCAGGGCTTTTGAGGGCCACGTACTTACCGCCATGAGGCATAGTTCCTCTTCTCGTGACTCGCATACCCATGATGTCTCTGTAGAATTTGATAGATTTCCTGAGATCCCTAACCCTAATACCGG
>CAZAGP010000204.1:0-4189 GCA_964484575.1 uncultured Candidatus Bathyarchaeia archaeon
GTAAGATCTCAGCCCGAGGTCCTGTTCGTTCGTTGACCTCGAGCCTGAGTTTGCGTGGTACAAGCGGCTTTGGGCGTTGGAAGAAGATGTTGTAGAGCTCCGGTCTGTTCTGTCGGCCTATCTCAAGCACATCCCTGAACCCTTCTGTAGTGACTAACGCTGTCTTCGGCATCCTGATTCCGATCTGCCCCAAGAATAGGTTCGATCCGATAGTGCCGACATGAACAATATCCCGGACCTCGCACGCACGTATCTGGTTTTCAGCCAAGAACCGCCTCATACCGTCAACAAATGCCTCCTCAGGAGCTGAAGGCGTGCTCTTCACCTTCAGGACACAGAACTTCAAACCCCTGTCATCGATGCCCACCAGGTCGGTGAACGTGCCCCCAATGTCTACGGCGACTCTAAACACGCATCCATCCCCCAGCCAAAACCCGCTCCTAAGACGCCTTGTCACAGATCCGAAACTCGTGATATGGCCGTCTACTTTTTCAAAGCTTCTCCACATAGTCCTTACTCGAACTAGTCATGCATTTCGCTACAATTACCGCAGACAACCGAGAAATGAGGTCAGGGGTTATTCAGATTCTAAGGAAACAAGGTCTGTCTGTACATGTCAGGACACTTGATATCGGCGATTACGTAATTGGGGAGTACGCGGTCGAAAGAAAGACCACACATGATTTCTTGAGTTCTCTCTACAGCGGTCGGCTCTTTGAACAGGCTCAGCGGTTGTCCGGGGCCTACAAGACCTACCTCTTAGTCGTCGAGGGAGATATGCACGAAGTTTTCGACATGAAGAACCCCAGGGTGTTCTGGGGCACAATGCTAAGTTTGGCTCTCAGGTTTGGCTTCAGGATCTTCTTCACTCTTAATAGTGACCAAACCGCTGAATTACTTCGAGTACTAGCGAGCAGATCGTCCAAGGGCGCAATCCCCATGGTTGTTAGCAAGCCTAAGATGGGCACAATCATGGACCGGCAGTTAAACATCGTTGAGAGCCTGCCCGCTATTGGTCCGAAGCTCGGCGAACAATTATTGAAGGCCTTTGGTTGCATCCGGAGCATCTTTGAGGCTTCCGCAACAGAACTCGCCGTGAAGGGCGGCATTGGACTCGCGCGGGCTGCAAGGATTTCCCAAGTGTTAGACGCGGAATTCAGCTCTGATCATGTACGACAAACGAAACTCACAGAGAACGTACAAACATGAAAGCTAATGGGTGTGACAGAGGATACGGTGAGTTGTGAATGCGGCTCTATTCGGGCACCTCGGTCCAATTCATCCAAGATACTGTGCAGAATCAAATCGCGGAGAAGCTCAAGCTCGCATACGTTGACCAGTTTAGGCACAATCCGTCCCCAAGCGAAATTGTCTCTTGGAGAAACTCGCTTCGAGCCTTATGCCTAGTATTCCAAAGCGCAAATCTAACGGATCACGGAATCTTACTCGAGTACCAGCTCCCCCTGAGCTCGAAGCGTCTGGATTGTCTAATCTCGGGACGGGATAAAGATCATGCCGACATGGCGGTCATAATCGAGTTGAAGCAGTGGGAAAAATGCGAAGAGGCGGCTGGAGAAAACGAAGTCATAACGTGGGTTGGTGGGTCGAAGAAAGAGGTTCTTCATCCGTCTGTTCAAGTCGGCCAGTACAGGTTGTACTTGCAAGACACGCATACCGCCTTCTACGAGGAACCGAACCCTGTTCACCTAGAAGCGTGCACCTACCTTCACAATTACAATTATTATGATCAAGACATAATTTTCTCTAACAAGTTCAAAGCTGCAATTGCCGACAACCCAATCTTCACCGCCGATGATGTCGACAAATTGCGATCCTACTTGACGAGACAGCTAAGTCACGGAGAAGGAATTGACGTTCTCATCAGAATTGAACAGAGCAACTATCGACCGAGCAAGAAACTCATGGATCACGTGGGTAACATCATCAAGAACAAGTCAGAATACGTTCTCCTCGATACCCAACTCGTAGTCTACGATCAAGTACTCGCATGCGCAAAACAAGGGTTCCATGAAAAACAGAAGATAGTCATAATTGTCAAGGGTGGACCTGGTACCGGAAAATCCGTTATCGCCATCAATCTGATGGCAGACTTACTGCTTAGGGGTTACAACGCGCATTACGCAACCGGCTCACGAGCATTCACAGAAACATTGAGAAGAATAATCGGAAACAGAGGATCCGTGCAATTCAAATACTTCAATAGCTACGCCACCTCCGAACCAAACGGAATAGACGTTCTCATTTGTGACGAGGCTCATAGGATCAGGGCCGCAAGCTACGGTCGCTTTACGCCTAGGAATAGGAGAAGTGATGCACCTCAGATCGAGGAGTTAATTCGGGCATCAAAAGTGTCCGTATTCTTCATCGATGACGATCAGGTCGTCAGACCGAACGAAATAGGGTCGGTCGAGTACATACGTGAACATGCTAGCGGCAACCACTGCAAGATATTTGAATACGAACTTGAAACTCAATTCAGGTGCGGTGGGTCGGACGCCTTCGTAAACTGGGTTAACAACACTCTTGGAATTAGGCGAACGGCAAATGTGTTGTGGAGCTCTGAGGAGGAGTTTGATTTCAGAATATTCGGCAGTCCTTTCGACCTTGAAACCGCGTTGGTGGAAAAGGTAGGGGAGGGTTGGACTGGCAGGATGACTGCAGGGTTCTGTTGGCCATGGTCGGCGCCTAACTATGATGGCACTCTTCGGGACGATGTGGTTATAGGCGACTATAAGCGGCCTTGGAATGCTAAGCCTGAGGCCAGAAGATTAGCTCGAGGGATACCGCGCGCTTCAGTTTGGGCATACGACCCTGCTGGCATACACCAGGTAGGTTGTATATACACGGCGCAGGGGTTCGAATTCGATTATGTTGGGGTCATTTTTGGAGACGATTTGGTATATGATCTAGATCTCCAGACATGGCAAGCTTACCGTGAAAATTCCTTCGATACCATGGTCAAACGATCGGAGGAGAAATTTCTAGAACTTGTAAAGCATACCTACAGAGTTCTACTTACCAGAGGCATGAGGGGGTGCTACGTATACTTCACAAACAAGAATACGGAGAGGTTCTTCCGGTCTCGAATGGAGGAAAAGAAGAGCACAGGCTTGCTAGCCAGTTAAGGTATAGCAAATTGGAGAAAGATCTGCCATGTACTTGGTGAACAGGATGCTTACTCCTCTGAACTCTCACGCTGGTGACTAATTTGCCATTAACCGCCACAAGCGACCTGAAGCCGACGGGTAGAACGCCCGACATTGAAAACAACAGGAAAACTCAAACCGATGTTTCGTTCTACAGTCAAGCCATGGCTCCGTCAGAGGGCTTAACCCAAGATGAGATACTCGGGTTTGCACTCAAATGGCTTTGTGACCGAGAGAAAATCCAACCATACCCACGATGGACCATCAATGATGGTTTGACGAGAATATGTGCAATGCATTCGGTTCGCTACCATACTTTGAGTCACAATCCCATTTCAAAGGATTGTAGGATGGTTGAATGCGACGGAAGGTTTACTGCTCCCCCCGATTATGAGTTTCCGCTAATAGTTCTGAATTCCCAGTCGAAGGAGAAGCTACTTACACTATTCCATGAATTCTTCCATTACGTTGAGTACGTTAGGCACCCGGACAAATATGATGATTATATGGATGTTTCACCCGAACATCCTGCAGAACAAGTCCATGAACAACTGGCTAAGGAAAGCCTTGAAGCGTTTCTTAATTCATACCCTGAGGTACGAAACATAATCTTCTAGAAATTACAAAGCCTTGACGTCTGTCATCCGAAAAGCTATCTACTCACTTGTTGAATTGGCGTCGTGTCATCTGCGGGTCGATCTGCATATCCAGTGGAACTGAGCGTACAAGAACCTGCGAATCTCCAGCGGAAATCAGATCGACACGAAGCCAAGTCTTGGACAAGTCAATTCATCGATCGAGTGAAGTTTGAACCTGGCTCTCAATCGTGTGCGCTGTCTTTTCATCAATTAATTCAGTAAAGGCCTGGAGCACCATTTCGGATCTCAAAAAAGTACGAGGGGCCGGATTCGACCCCCGGAACCCCTGCGGGACAAGAGTCTAACTTAAGCTACGCTTTCCTCTTGGTAAATGCTCTTGTCTCGCTGCGCCAAACTCATCTTAACCTTACGTTTCTTCGCCAA
>CAZAGP010000205.1:0-4325 GCA_964484575.1 uncultured Candidatus Bathyarchaeia archaeon
ACCTGGCAACTGCGGTCCTAACACAGCTGGTCAACCCGGGAACTCCATTTATCTATGGCGGATTCTGCGACGTAATGGATCCGAAGACTGGAAGAATGACCTACGGATGCCCAGAGTTCTCGATCTCCACCTCAATACTCAACGCGCAGATGGCAGAGTATTATGAACTTCCAGTCTACGGGTTCGCAGCTCCTTCCGACGCAAAAGTACCTGACGCTCAAGCTGGAGCTGAAGCGATGCAAATGTCTCTAATGAACGCACTCGCAGGCGTTAATCTGATGCACGACTGTGGATATCTAGCCGGAGGAAGTGCGGGCTCTATGGAGATGGTGGTCATATGCGACGAGATATTCGACAATGTATACCGAATCATCCGAGGAGTAGATGTGAATGATGAGACTCTAGCGGTCGAAGTTATCGAACAAGTAGGGCCTGAAGGAAGCTTCCTGGGGCACAAGCACACCTTGAAGCACATTAGAGAAGAACTCCACATGCCCAGGCTCTTCGATAGACGGCCGGAGGCAGAATGGACTAAATCGGGACGGAAAGCGATCCATGAAGTAGCGCGGGAGAGAGCGAAACAAATATTGAAAGAGCACTTCCCAGAGCCTTTATCCAAAGACGTGCAGAACAAGCTATCGGAGATAGTTAAACAGGCTGAAAAAGAACAGGTAAATAGATAACCCGTTTGACCATTAACACTACAGGCCCGTTCAACGTTTCTTTTCCCGATGAGTAATTTGAGATAACCATTAAGAAGTAGTGGACATTGTTTCGTCCGATCGCGAATGAGCGTTGCAAAAAGTTTCGAGATTGGAGGCATCAAGGTCGGCGGTAACCACGGTCAGGTACCTACAGTCTTGATAGGCTCAATGTTCTACAATAAACACTACATCGTTAAGGACGAGATAAAGGGAGAATTCGATCGTCAAGAGGCTGAACGACTGATCAAGCAACAGGAAGAATTCTCGGACAAAACCGGCAATCCGCACATGATTGACGTCGTGGGCGCTACAACTGAGGCTTTGAATCGTCATGTTGATTTCGTTACGAGCGTCACGAAGGCACCCATTCTTCTAGACGGGATATCCGCCGGCGTGAGAATGCAGTCGCTGGATCATGTTCGCGAAGTAGGGCTCATCGATCGCGTCGTGTATAATTCAATAACCCCAGATTACAAGCAGGATGAGCTTGATAAGATACAGCAAGTCGGCTTGAAAAGTTCAATCCTTCTGGCATTCAACAGCAAAGAATTCACCTCACAGGGTCGAATCAAAGCAATCAGACAAATCCTGCCAGTCGCGCAGAAAGTGGGCATAGAGAAACCTATGGTTGACACCGTCGTCCTGGACATACCAAGCCTTGGGATGGCCTGCCGCGCAATCCGTGAATTATCAGCAGAGTTTGGGTACCCTACAGGTTCAGGAGCCCATAATGCAGTTGGAACGTGGAAAGGTTTGAAAAAGAAAATGGGAAAGCAGGCGAAGAACCCCAGTATGGCAGCAGCCTGTGCAATAACCATAGCAGCCGGAGCGAACTTCTGTCTTTACGGACCGATAGAATTCGCGGATTACATGTTCCCAACACTTGCATTAGTCGACGCTGCATACGCGCAGACGTCAATGGAACAAGGAAGAATGCCTGACCAGAAGCATCCCATCTTCAAGATAGCCTAAACAATGAATGGGCGTGTGCACGCGGTCTGAAAGGCTAAGCCTTGGCTCTCTTAGTTACTGTCTTAGCCAGCCTCTCCCCTAAGTCAGCGGCCTGAACGCGGTCGATGTCCCACGGGTTCGCTCGATCAGGTACGGTTTCAACCGCTATCCCGGGTTTAATGAACATCGGATTGAAAAGGCCGATGATACGTTCCACGTTCTCGAGCGCAGTCACTTGCCCTCCTGTTCCAGTAGTAAAGACTGCCATAGGCTTACCCGCTAACTTGAGACGGACCGAGTAGAAGTCGGTCAACGCTGTCAGAATCTTCCCAGACATAAGTCCAAAATGAGAAGGCGAACCGAAAGCATAACCATCCGCGTCCGCAGCAGCATGAACGTCAAGATTATCCGCTCGCATCAGATCCACCGTCGTGCCAGCTACTCGTCTCGCGCCCTCAGCCACAACGTTTGCAACTTTCTCAGTCATACCGTGCCTAGAGTCGTAAATTACGATAATCTTACCCACTATAAGTCACAAGGAGACATAATCTGATCATTGCCATTAAGGTTTACTTACGATCTATGACTCAAAACACTCGTCAGAGAGCAGTATTCATATTGTCCACGTAGAACCTTCCAAGCGAAGGAAAATGGCATTCCTTTGCTTTGCAAATTATCGCTCCATTACGACCCACCGTAGGCTGATTGAATTGTCATACGTAATCAAGTTTAGACGCGGAAGTCCGTCTTAGGGAGAGAGAATCGCAGTGTCGGGAGAACTGAAACTTAGGAGTCTTCACGTCACTACCGATGATCACTGTACCCAGATTGAGAAGAGTGTAGCTTTAGAAACCCCAATTACAATCCGTGTAAATGGATATGCTTTTGCAACATTATTTGCCACTCCATCTCAGCAGAAGCAACTGGCTTTGGGGCATCTTCTGGGTGAAGGCATCATTAGGTCTCAAGAAGAGGTCTCAGGTGTGGACGTAAAGGAAAGCGAAGTGGACGTCACTGTTTTGGGGAATGTTTCAAAAAGGTTGGAGGCAGCTCACACATTCAAAGTCCAGACTACTGCCTGCGGCTCTACAAGCGACTTTTACAAGGTCCTTGACGAGTCGGGTACGCCAGTCGTCAACTCTTCATTCTATACTACGCCGGAACATATTGCAACTATGGTCACCGCATTAACCCAAAGGTCCCTTCTGCGAAAGGACAGAATTGCAGTCCATGCTGCAGGACTCTTCTCCGACGATAAGATGACTGCTTATGCTGAGGACGCTGGACGCCACAATACGGTTGACAAGATCCTAGGTGAAGCGATGGAGCGTGGAATCGATTTCGCCAAGTCGGTAATAGTGACTACTGGAAGGCAGGCAAGTGACATGGTACTCAAAGCTGCAAGAGCTGGAGTTCCAATCACTGTCGCAATGCGCGGAGCTCTCTATTCCGGGATATTCGTCGCGTGGAGAACGAACCTGACTCTAGTAGCCCATGCTCACAGGTCCTCTATGGAAATTTACACATATCCAGAGCGGGTTTTGACACATTCAACTAGAAAAGAATCGGCACCCGTCAACGTATCAGCACTCGGTGATTCTGTCCAAACCGTTTTGAAGCCTCAGAGAATATTGGACCTACGGCATCTCCTGTGTCCCGCATTGTTGCAACAATTAACCGAGACCGTGCAGAATATCAATGTTGGAGAAACTGTGGAAGTGATCACTGCCGATCCCCTAACGCTGGTCGACGTGCCCGCTTGGGCGTCTAGAGAGAGACAGCAAATTATCAGGACGCAGGACGATTGGCTTACAATAAGGTTCTTCGTGAGACGTGAAACGTGATTCGAACAGAGTACCCGGTATCGCAACGGTGCCTCGAGGCATGAACAATGGAGTATGCGAACCATAGCATAGGAGCGATAGTCCTCGCAGGCGGGTATGGAACTCGTTTTGGTTCCTTCAAACCAATGCATGTTGTATTAGGGCGAACGCTTCTAGAACACTTACTGACGGAAATTCGACCATTATACAGAGAAATCATTATTGTGACTGGCACAGAACATCAGAAAGAGCAGATGCAGCCCCATACGGCGGGTCTGACAGTTATTACCGATCGTATTCCAGGAGTTG
Organism: uncultured Candidatus Bathyarchaeia archaeon; assembly: GCA_964484575.1. Classification (GTDB taxonomy): domain Archaea; phylum Thermoproteota; class Bathyarchaeia; order 40CM-2-53-6; family 40CM-2-53-6; genus FEN-987. The sequence continues at coordinate 3,788 of CAZAGP010000205.1, forward strand.
GACCATTAGGAGGTATACTGACTGGGACTTTACGCTCGAGTACGGAATATTGTCAAATTCTTCCAGCAGATTCACCCGCTCCTAAGAGGAGTGTTCTAAATTTCCTAGCATCTTGCGTTAACGGCTACGATGCTGTTGTCCCCGCTTGGCATGATGGTCGAGTAGAACCGTTGCACGGCGTATATAACGCCAAGATTGCTGCGAAGGAATCTGAATCTCTAATATCAAAGGGTGAATACGCGGTTATTTCCTTGGTGCGTTCGCTTAAAGCTCACTTCGTCAGCGTCGAGGAGCTTCAGGAGCTAGACCAGGGTCTTGAGACATTCCTAAATGTAAACATGAGAGGGGACCTTGGCAAGATAGCTCGCGCGCTCGCTGATCATCATTAACCTTCAGATCTTAAATGACAAGGAAGCAATAGCCTATTGATTGTTTTTGGTGATTAAGCCGATAGTTTCAGGTAACTTTCCCGGTCCCGTTTCAGCCACGTCACCAGGTTATCTCTGGTCAGAAGTCCTGCTCGCCCCAAGTAACCCTA
>CAZAGP010000206.1:0-2810 GCA_964484575.1 uncultured Candidatus Bathyarchaeia archaeon
TGGCCGAAGTGGGAAGAGAGGATGGATAGACTTTCGGAGGGAATTCGGCTGATACGGCAAATGTGGGAATCCAAGGAACCCTTCAAGTTCGAAGGCAAATACTTCTCATCAGACTTCTACTACCTATACACCAAACCAAGAACAAAAATCCCAATCTACGCCTCGGCGATAGGTAGGAAAGCTGCGCATGCTGCTGGGGTGATTGCTGATGGCTTGATTACGATAAGCCCGAGGAATGATCCTCAGAAGTTGAAGGACGTAATTCTCCCCGCTTACATGGAAGGAAGAAACGAAGCTAACAAGAAAGGATTAGGCAAAGTCGCGGTAGAAATGGTATCCAGTTTCGAGAAGCCTGAATATCTTCTCAAGAACGCGTGGAGAACACTTGGCATTTGTAGGAAGGATTCGTGGAGTATTCCTAACCCTGTGGAAGTTGAGCAGGCGGGTGGGAAGGTGACTGTGGAGGATCTTCAAAGGAACATGCACTTCTGCAAGAACTGGAAAGACGTAGTGAAACTGATCGAAGCATACCAAGAAGTCGGCGTCAACGAGGTAACTACGTATACTGGCTGCAATAAGAAGATGATTCGAGCGTTGGCAAAAAACGTTCACGACGTGTTCTGATTCAGAACTAATCCGAATGGAGTGAACTGGATTTCACTGTAGTTTTCCTCTACACGCGATCTCCAGAATCATTTCAACGTCTCCACGGCGTACAACGACGTAGTTATCATGCAGACAGACTGTAGTATCCACGTGCGTCGGTAGAAGCTCAATTCGCTGGCCAACACCGAGATTATTCTCTCGTCCGAGCTTAAAGTGTCCATGCTCAGCGTTCAGGCCTATGCACTCCACTTCTGGCATGGTTTTTACGGTAGGGAGGCCGCTATCAGCGCTTATCGTCTTTAATCCCGCGTCTACAACAATCTTCTCCGGCCTGGGTCTGCTTATTACTCTCGTAAGCACCGTGAGAGCAAATTCAAAATTAATACCGTTCTTTTGGTAAGTCGTGTCCATGAATACGTACGAGCCTGCCTGAATTTCGGTGACTCCGGGAATTTCACTTGCGATGTTGTATGACCAAGTACCCCCGCAACTAACTTCGCCAACGTTCAATCCAGCGTCTTGGACAAGGTCCTTCGATTCAACGAGCCGTCCTAAGGCATTTTTAACAGCGGTCGCTTTTGATTCAAAATCGGTAAACTTCCGAAGCGACCCTTCGTAACCCATCAACCCTCTGAATTCAATATTCTTCAGTTTTGCAACTTCACGCGCGATTTCGACGACAGGTTGACCTGGTAGAACTCCGCACCTGTCTAGTATGCCACTCAGATTAGAGCCTAGATTCAACTCCACAAGAACACCGATCTTAGAGTTCATCTCTGAAGCGATTTTGGACATCTGCTTCGCGTTGATTAGATCGTCAACAAGTACGGTAACGCGACAACTTTTTGCCAAGTTTGCTAATCGGCTTAATTTGTCACCGCCTATTATCTCATTAGCAATTAGGACATCATCGATGCCAGAATTCGCCATCACTTCGGCTTCGCTGAGCTTAGCGCATGTTATTCCCTTCGCACCTGCAGCAATCTGCTTATGCGCCAGGAACGGGGATTTATGAACCTTCACGTGGGGTCTGAGATGAGCTTTCTTCCCTCGGAAGTACTCTCCCATGCGTCTAATGTTCCTCTCAGCGACTTCGATGTCCAGAACAAGTGCAGGAGTATCATAATCGAGTAGATTCAAGGTAAAATCTCGAACACTAAATCACACTTCAATCTTATGTACGTTCTTGATGAACAACGAACTAATCGTAATCGTTACTGATGGGGCAACATTCTCGGCACAGTATTTGCGGTGGATCAGTGCATGCCTCTTCCGCCGGCAACTAGGTGGAGTTCGCCTGTAACAAAATCTGATTCGTCGGATGCTAAGTATACTGCGGCGTTAGCGACTTCGTCGACTGTTCCGAATCTTTTCAACGCAGTCTCTTCGATCAGCCTTCTCTCTAATTCCGGGTCAGTGTCTGCAACCATTTCGGTCTTTATCCAGCCAGGACAAATCGCATTCACGTTGACGCTTGGTCCAAGCTTGAGCGCGAGGGCTTTCGTCAACCCGTTCATTCCTGCCTTTGAAACTACATACTCAACGAATCTCATGGCAGAGGGATGGTACAGACCGGAGTTCGATGATATGTTGATTATTTTACCCTTCTTTTGTCTTAGCATGATTGGGGCGACTTCCTTTGAACAGAGATATGCCCCTTTGAGGTTAATGTCAATGGTTTTGTCCCAGATATCTTCAGGCGCGTCGAGGAATGTTTGCTGAAACAGCACTCCGGCGTTGTTCACTAAAATGTCGATACGACCGTATTTCTCAAACGCTCTCTTGACGAGTTGTTTTACTTCCTCAGGTTTTGACACGTCTCCTTTGACCGTTATGGCTTCGCCCCCGGCTTTCCTTATTTCATCAGCTAAGTGCATGGCCTTCTCCTCAGACGAGACGTAGTTGACTACAACTTTAGCTCCTTCAGCTGCAAAACGCCTTGCGATCGCACTCCCGATTCCTCTAGAAGCGCCCGTTATTATTGCAACCCTATTCTCCAGTCTCAACGGTTACACCACGAAACAATCTGCCCGACTATGTTCTAAAGTCTTGCCAAGAGATAGCAGCGGTATAGGCTTTTTATCCTCTGGGTACATCGGACAAACTATCAATCAAGTGTTCGTAATGTTGAGAGTTAATCATTCTAATCATCGAATAGAACATGTGATTTTCGATGTCGACGGAACCCTGCTCGATAACATGGA
>CAZAGP010000207.1:0-2827 GCA_964484575.1 uncultured Candidatus Bathyarchaeia archaeon
TGTCATGTTCATCGGCATATTCGTGATTATCGCGATATGGCTCACCGCCAGCTCCGCACAATTGGATAGCGTTCTGCCCACTTACCTAGGTACGAACTCGACAGCCATCGTGTCCTACGCGCAAAGTAACTATTCTTCAAGCTTTTTACCGTTAGCGATAGCTCCTATACCGATACTCTTCTCGTTAGGCTTCACTGCAGGGTCGTTCAACACGTATTGGAATTCATACGCCTCCGGCGAGGTACGGAAAGCAAGTGACGCGAAGACTCACCTTATTGCTATGATCATTCCAAGCACACTAATAGCAATCATAGTCGGAGTCGTACTCGTTGTCGCCTATTACACAGTAGGTAATAATATCCTGATTTCCCTCACAGAAATATTATCGATGAATTCCAGCTACTTTAGCATCCCCGCGATAACTGGCTTCTCAGGATCCATCGTGATGTTTCTAGTGCCGATGATGCTGTCCAATAATCCTGTAATACAGTTCATCATAATGGCAAGCGTAGTAGCAGCAACATTTGCCTACGTGCCCGCCACCATGCTCATTCTCAGCAGAGAATGGTTTGCCTGGTCCTTCGATCGTCTTCTGCCAGCCAGGTTCGCTAATGTTAGCGACAGATTCCATACACCGGTCCTAAGCATATTCATCAACTGGTTCATTGGCCTAGTGGTATTTGTCGTCTTTACGTTCTACTCTTCATACCTTGGCTTTTTCACCACGGCCGCTTGGGATACCACACTCGTAACAGTTACCTGCGTCTGTTTAGCAGCTGTATTTCTGCCATTGAGGAAGGACCTGTGGGCGACCTCGTCAGTGAGAAACTTCAAGATTGCTGGAATCCCCGTCGTGAGCCTTGGAGGAATCATCGGCACGTTCTACAACGGCCTCGCCGTCTACGCGTTCACCTTTACTCCAGTCCTTGGCTTTGGGCTTCCCTCAACAGTCCTGTTAGTGGCCACATTCCTGATTCCATTCGTTCTTTACTGGGTTATTGCAGCCATCAGAAAACGTCAAGGCATAGACGTCAGGATGATCTTCCAATCTATACCCCCCGAATAGAACGTGATGGGCGCCTAGTCGCTCGTCACATCCAAACATTTTTCATGCCACGCACATCACAGGCGGTGCTTGAGTTGAGCTCAAAATCTGAGGTGATGATGCACCTCAGGAAAGCCGTGGAAGACTTCAATCCTGAAGATGCGAGAACTGCAGCCAAGTCCGCCCTATCAGTAGGCATCGACCCAGTGGAAGCGATAGAGGATGGTCTAGCTAAGGGCGTCCAAGATGTTGGTAGGAAATTCGCAGACGGCGAAGCCTTTCTTCCCGAACTGATTATGGCTGGCGAAGCTATGAAAGCAGGAATAGAAGTTTTGAGGCCAGCGATGATAGAGAATAGGCTGCTAAGGAGAGGGGTTGGGAGTCTAGTGATTGGAACAGTCCGCGGTGATATTCACGACATAGGGAAGAACATCGTGTCGATAATCTCAGAAGCCGCAGGGTTCAACGTAATCGACCTAGGGACCGACGTTCCACCTCAACAGTTCGCTAACAAGACAAAGGAATCCCGCGCGCAAATCCTAGCCATGTCCGCTCTTCTCACAGTAACTACTCCTGAACAGAAGAACACAATTGATGAGTTAAGGAAATATGGAATTAGGGAGAGCGTTAAAGTTGTGGTTGGAGGAGCAGCTGTCACGGCGAATTGGGCGCGTGAAATTGGTGCTGAGGGGTATAGCGACAACGCAGTTGATGCTGTCGAGCTGTTCAAGCGGTTGGCAGTTTCATAGCAATGTAGAGCTCAAGCGGGATGCAATGCTTCGAAATCTTTCACTATTCCCGTAAGTTTCGACCTAGCGTCAGGAGTTAATTGTTTAACATGATGCTCTTTCAGAATTTTGCCAGCCCTCTCCCTCGCGGTTGCTACAACGTCCTTGCCGCCCCTGCTCAACCACCGCCCGAACGTTGACCTGCATGAGATTTCAGGCATCCACAGTTCATTCTTGAACTCTCGCAACGTATGCGGCTCTCTCAAGAACTGGCCGCCATGTCCTACCTTTCGAATCAGATCGACAGCAAGCGTTCCCTCATTAACTCGCATTCCTCGCACAACTCTTTCCAAGTATCCCAATACTTCATCGTCTATAGCGAGCTGTTCCAAGCTTGCGATCATCCCGCTGGAGAACATGCCAGGATTAAGCATGAGGTCAGCTCCCCCGAGGTAAATTGAGAAACCCGTTATAGCCTTCTCCCACGCAGTCTGCTCATCATGAAGGTGTGAATCAGAGTCAGGTCCAGCTGACAGACAAGGAAGGCCATAATGCTTCGCAACCTGACAGCTTGCGAGCCTCATAATTGACCCCTCGGGAGACGCAATGATTGAACTAGCCTCCTTCATGTCGAGGATTGTGGGAACAAATCCGTAAATGATATGTGTTCCCGGTCTGACCAGTTGAGCGATCACTAATCCTGCCAATTCTTCCACATTCTGGAGCAGAAGGACGCTTGACAAGCTCATGGGTGCAGTAATGCCGGCAATAGGCTGAGAGATTATGTGAATTGGGACTCCTACGGCAGCAGATTCAAGCAGGGATTCAACTGCGTTCTTCTCCCAGCGCAACGGACTCGTGGGCGAAGCCATAGAGGTGACAGGCGGTTTTGAAGCTATATCGTTCTTCCCGACAGCAGCTCTCACCATTTCAAAGAGCGCACGAGCAACTTCCCTATCTGAGGGAGCAAACAAGCAATGCTTCCTCGTATTAGCTAATATTGCATCCACTGCGTGTAATTCAGCGGACCTTTGCTGAACGTCTTGCGGAATCG
>CAZAGP010000208.1:0-4062 GCA_964484575.1 uncultured Candidatus Bathyarchaeia archaeon
TTAATGGACGCGTCGGTTTGGATGAGGTCCTCATACATGTGATTCTCGAGATGCATGTGACGCTTTAGGCCGCTTACGACTCCGACGGTCACTGTGGGACCTGGAAGGAAGAACCCGAACGGGTTTCCTATGGCGATTGCAATTTGCCCTGCCACAAGACCGTCAGAGTCTCCGAGTTTGGCTGCAGGCAGACCTTCAGCATCCACCCTTACTACTGCCACATCAGACATGACGTCTGAGCCTAGGACTTCTCCGTCGAATTTCTTCCCGTCAGTGGTTACAACCCTCACGCGTTCTGCGTCTTCAACAATATGATGATTGGTTAAGATACCACCATTGGAATCGAACACAATTCCCGAACCCATTCCTCTAACTGGAATGGATTCAAACCGGCTCTCTCGTAGAATTCTGAGAGTTGTAACGGACACAACTGCGGGGCTGACCTTCTGAACCGCGGCAATCACATCTTTCTCATTAACAGCCAGAATCTCACTTGCCATGTAACAAGAATCTGTGCGGCGTATTTATTGACTAAGAAGTGGGAAGCGTGTGACGATCAGAGATGGAGGATTCTGCAGCCATCTTCAAGTGTAAATGTGGTTACGAGTTCCTATCGAAGACATCGAAGCCATTTGCCCTAAGTGTAGGGCCAACGTAGCCCAAACATTAGGGATGGCCACGTTAGCTGGATTCGATGATTAAACGCGGGTTGGCGCCCTTCGCCAGGAGAATAGCACTCTTCTTCTCCTATGGGCGGGATTCGAACCCGCGTCGACGACGTGACAGGCCGTCATCCTAGACCACTGAACGACCAGGGCCCAGCCTTCAACAACTGACGAGAGAGCTTAAAGTATTACTGAGTTGACTGCTCCGTACCAGACGTGACCGTTCGCTCAGACTTCAGTTCAGCGAAGTCAGATTCGAAATATTCTTCCCGTGTTCTTTGGTTTGCCTTTCGTAGTTCGGATTCAATTCGCCGTAGGTCATTTCGCTTGATCTTGCCACTAACCGTCTTTGGTATCTCCTGGTTGAACTCGATTATTCTTGGCCTCTTGTACGGGGCTACGCGTTCCTTTGTGAATCTGAAGATGTTAAGCGCCAATTCACGGGAAGGATTCACGTCCGGTTTTAGGGTGATTATAGCCTTGGGAACAAATCCTCTCAGCTTATCCGGACTAGCAACCACCGCGACCTCAGCTACCGACGCATGAACCATGAGTTCACTCTCCAATTCGAAGGCGCTGATGCGGTAGTCTGAGCTCTTGAACACGTCATCGGACCTTCCTATGAACCAGAAGTACCCAGCCTCGTCCTTGTATGCGACGTCACCAGTAAGGTACCAGTCACCTACGAAGACTTCGAGATTCTTCTCCGGCGGATCAATGTAACCCTCCATTAGACCGATAGGCCTCCTAGGCTTGACTCTAACTCCGACCATGCCCTCAGTTCGGTTTGAGACCGTAGTGTGATCATCATTTAGAATTGCAATCTCATATCCAGGGGCCTCCACTCCCATTGAACCAGGTTTGACTCTCATGCCTGGGAATGTGCCGATCTGCAACGTACTCTCTGTCTGCCCAAAACCTTCCCTCAGATCAAGACCAATGCCATCCTTAACCTTCTGAAGGACCTCAGGGTTTAACGGTTCACCGGCACTTACAAGCTCCCGTAAAGCGAAGCTATACTGTTTAAGGTCCTCAAGTAGTAGGAATCTCCACACTGTTGGGGGTGCACATAATGTTCGGACCTTACGCTCCTCAAGTATCCGGAGAACCTGTTTAGCGTTAAATCTGCCCGAGTAATTGTACAGGAAAGTTGTTGCTTCTGCGTTCCAAACGGCGAAGATACTACTCCAAGCATACTTCGCCCACCCGGGGGCACTGATGTTATAGTGAAGGTCGCCTGGTTTAATACCAATCCAATACATTGTGTTCAAGTGCCCTACCGGATAGCTTCCATGCGTGTGAAGAACGAGTTTCGGCCTAGCGGTTGTACCTGATGTAAAGTATACGAGAAGCTCATCATTTAGCGAGAAGCTTACGTTAGTCCTGAAACCGGCGGATTCTGAATCTGCCTGACTGAACGGAACCCAACCTCTAAGCTCCGAACCCAGATTAATCTTTACAATTTCTCTACCGATATTTATTGCATTATCAATGACGAAAACCAGCTGCTCATCCGCAACCACGCACTGCGCCTTTCCTCGCGTTATCCTATCCTTAACATCATCAGACGTGAGTAGTGTAGAGGCAGGAATTATGACACAGCCCATCTTCATCGCGCCCAATATTGTCTCTAATAGTTCAACCATATTCGGTAGTATTACGAGAACTCGATCACCTTTCCTGAGACCAAGGTTGAAGAGAAGGTTCGCTACCTTGTTGGAACGCTCCTTCAATTCTTGGAAGCTGACCTTCCTGTCAACTCCTTGATCATCCAAGTATTCTACGGCGGGGTTAACGCATTTCTCGGCTAGCCGGTCGAAATAGTCTGATGCCCAGTTGAAATTAGTTGGAGCCGGCCACTTGAATCCCTTCTTAGCCTCCTCATAGCTCTTGACTCTAAGAAGAAAATTTCGAGCATCAACGAATTCCTGCGCGAAATCCAATCGAATACCATTTTCCGCGATGACTCCTGATCAATCTAAGCATTGTTTCCGGTTCCTCCGTGCGACAAATACATAGCATTCGACGTTAAACAGGAACAACGGGAATAATACTTGACAAACCTGGACGTAGCCTACATACCCACACCAAAGATCATAATTCGACAAATGCTCCTCCTCGCCAGACTTCGACAAGGCGAACTCCTATACGATCTCGGTGCAGGAGATGGACGGATCTTAATTGAAGGAACTAGAGTATTTCGCGCCAAATGCGTCGGTGTGGAAATAGACCCGGAACGGGTCAAACGCCTCAAAGAACGATTGAAAGCTACCAATGTTGAAGCAAAGATCATTCAAGGAGATCTCATGCAAGTTGACCTGTCGGACGCCGACGTGGTCGCGATCTACCTCTCGGAATCCGTGAATGCTAAGCTTTCTCCTAAGCTCAGTAGAGAGCTTAAGCCGGGAGCGAAAGTGGTATCGTTAGATTATACGATTCCAGGCTTGAAGCTCGAGAAAGAAACCTCCGTCAAGAGCGCCGGTCTAACTAGAAAAATCTACTTATATTCAGTAGCGTGAGGCACATCGACTGTACTCCGATTGCTTCCCTCGAAATACGCAGTTAACAAAACCGAGCTTAATCACCTAGATGACCACCTGCACCATCACCCAACTATTGTCACCTCCATGTCAATATCGAAGCGGTCAGTGACCTTACGTTTTTACCAGGGCCGCTATATCCTCAGGTAACTTATTTACCCTTTGTTCTAGTTCAATATCACAGGAGGATACAGCCGTGTGTGAACATTGCACAGTACTGGACTCAATCTTGGTGAGCTTGGTAGGCCGGAAGGTAACAGACGTAATCATGAAAAGGGTCATTTCGGAACTTCATGGGTCTCCCGAGGCCCTAACAGAACCTTCTTCTATAAATCATATTAATTGTGCTGTAACCCACTAGGTAGGGACGATTACGAATGGCAGAGTCGATTGTCACTACTCTATCGACTGAGACAGTAAGGCTTGAAGAACAGTATGCAGCGGTTGAGCAGAAGATCCTCAAGGACCTCGATTCAATGAACATCAAGATCTTCTCCGCCATGTGGAAACTGGGACCAAGAAATCTTCTCGAAGTTTCAAGGCAAACCGAGATACCATTCACATCAGTTTACCATAGGATAGAGCGACTTGAATCGAAATCTGATGGCCCCCTAGCCTACGTTATCCCAAAAGTCTCGAAGTTCGGAATGATACGAGTCGTCGTTCTGGCAACTGCGCGATTAGGATATGAAGACGCAGTCACGCAAGCATTGAAAGTGCCAAATCTTTGGGCAAGCATAAACTCATGCGAGGGAATGTTTACATATGATTCTGTTCACTACGTTCCAGTCCAGTTCATCTCTGAATTCAGAAAATACATACACGAGCTAGCCAGAATAGGCTTCATTAAACGATTC